>JAGTVE010000013.1 GCA_018224485.1 Thioalkalivibrio sp.
CAGCAAGCGCCCGCCTTCGACCGGAAGCCGTTCGGCGATCAGCTGTAGATCCGAATGGATCGGAAGGGGACCGGACTTCAGCAGCTGCAAATCGATCTCCCTACAAGTGATCAAGAATGCGAAGCTCTATCTATGGGCGAGTTGGTGCTCGATCACCTCGGGCTTCACGTCCAGCTCCTGGTGCAGAATCGTGCGCGCCATGGCGCGGAACCCGTGGACGGGCATCTCTTTTTTAGCGATATTTGAAACGCCACCATTTGCCACCGGCGGGGGAGACCTCGAGGTACAGGCCGCGTTCGTCGAACATTCGGGCCGTCTTCGAGCCCGGTTTCGCGTTGCGTACAGCGGTATCGGTGAGGGGCATGGGGGCAACTCCCTGCGGACCTGATCCGGTTGCCCGTGATGTTGGCCCTGCTAGGCGCAGGCTATCAACGGACGATACCGGACGCCAAACGACGCTGCACCAACGAAAAAGCCCGCGTTTCCGTAGGCTTAGGGATGCTTCTGGACTTCTCTGGAAGGTGAGATGGTGGAGCGGAGGAGGATCGAACTCCCGACCTTCGCATTGCGAACGCGACGCTCTCCCAGCTGAGCTACCGCCCCAATCGGTTTATGATACCAGCGGCACGCGCGCAGTGTGAAGGCCCGGCGTGCACCTGGTAGAAGCCTGTCGCCAATCTGTCACTCGGGGGTCAGGATCAGCGCTGCCGCCGGTGGCAGATCCAGGCGCAGGGTCGCCGGGAATCCGCGGTGGGGGCGCATCTCAGCCACGCCGACCTCGGAGCCGCGCGAGGCGCCGCCGTAGAATTCGGAGTCGGTGTTCAGGCGCACGCGCCACCGCCCGCCATGTGGCACAGGGATCTCGTAGTCGAGGCGTTCCACCGGCGTGAAGTTCAGGATGACGATGGCCTCCGACTCGGTCCCTCGCCGCATATAGCTCAGCACCGAGTGGGCGGCGTCGTCGCAATCGAGCCATGCGAAGCCCTCGGACTCGAATTCGCGGGCATACAGGGCCGGTTCCTCGCGGTACATCTGGTTGAGGTCGCGCACGAGGGCCTGTAATCCCAGGTGCAGGGGATAGTCGAGTACGTACCAGTCGAGTTGCGCGGCCTCGTTCCATTCCATCCCCTGGCCAAACTCCTGGCCCATGAACAGGAGCTTCTTGCCGGGATAGGTCCACTGGTAGGCATAAAGCAGCCGCAGCTGCGCGTGCTGCTGAGATTCGTCTCCGGGCATGCGGCCGCGCAGGCTGCCCTTTCCGTGCACCACCTCGTCGTGGGAGAAGGGCAGCACGAAGTTCTCGCTGTAGGCGTAGAGCATGCCGAAGGTGAGCTGGTTGTGATGGTGCGCTCGGTGGACCGGGTCCAGCTTGAAGTAGGCGAGGGTGTCGTGCATCCAGCCCATGTTCCACTTCATGGTGAAGCCCAGGCCACCGCTTTCCGTGGGCCGACTCACGCCCGGCCAGGCGGTGGACTCCTCCGCGATCATCAGCACGCCGGGGTGACGGGTCTGCACCGTGCGGTTCAGTTCGTGCAGGAAGGCGATGGCCTCGAGGTTTTCGTTGCCGCCGCGCTCGTTCGGGATCCAGTCGTTCGGCTGCCGCGAGTAGTCGAGATAGAGCATCGAGGCGACCGCATCGACGCGCAGCCCGTCGATGTGGAAGTCCTCGATCCAGCACAGTGCACTGGAGAGCAGGAAGTTGCGGACCTCGGAGCGACCATAGTTGAAGATCAGGGTGCCCCAGTCGCGATGCTCTCCCCGGCGCGGATCCTCGTGCTCGTACAGTGCGGTGCCGTCGAAGCGCGCGAGGGCGAAGCTGTCCTTCGGGAAGTGTCCGGGAACCCAGTCGAGCAGTACGCCGATACCGGCCTGGTGGGCCTGGTCGACGAAGAAGCGGAAATCGTCGGGAGAGCCGAAGCGGGAGGTGGGTGCGAAGAAGCCGGTGCTCTGGTAGCCCCAGGAGGCGTCGAAGGGGTGCTCCGTGATCGGCAGCAGCTCGATGTGTGTGAAGCCCTGTTCGCGTACGTAGGGAATCAGCCGCTCGGCCAGTTCGCGGTAGGTCAGGGACCGCCCGCCGTCACCGTGCTGCCAGGAACCGAGGTGCACCTCGTAGATGCTCATCGGGCGCTCCTTCCACGCGTGCGGGTCACGTCGGTGCAGCCAGGGCTCGTCGCCCCAGGCGTAGTCCGACTGGCCGAAGACCCGGCTTGCGGTATTGGGACGGAGCTCGAAGGAAGATCCGTAAGGGTCGGTTTTCAGGAAGACCTGCCCGGTGTGACGGTTGCGAATCTCGAACTTGTACAGGGTGCCGTTGCCAAGCCCGGGTATGAAGACCTCCCAGACGCCACTGGAGCCGTGTACCACCATCGGGTGGACACGGCCGTCCCAGTGGTTGAAGTCACCGACCACGCTGACGCGCTCGGCGGACGGTGCCCACACTGCAAAGCGCACACCACTGACACCGTCCCGCGTCTCCGGATGGGCACCGAGCATCCGGTGCGCGTGCCAGTGGCGCCCCTCGCCGAAGAGGTGCAGGTCGAAGTCCGAGAGGGTGGGCGGGAAGCTATAGGGATCAACAAACTGTAACGCGCGTCCGTCAGGCTCCGAATAGAGGACGGTCGGGTGCAGCGGACAGGCCGTCAGCGGTCCGGTCCAGGTGAACAGCCCGGGAATGTCCGGGTACGGGGTCAGCGGCTCCTTCTGCGCCTGCCCCCCGGAATCGATTCCGTTCAGCAGCCAGGCCTGCGCAGCCCGAGGCAGGAAGGTGCGGAAACACACCGTCTCATGATCCAGGGCGTGGCGCCCCAGGAGGCGATGGGGATCATGCCAGCGCGCCTCTGAGAGACGGGTCAGTTCCTCTTCTGATGGGCGGATGCATTTGTTAACGGCTGTTGTCATACTGAGGTTTGCTCACCGGGCTGCCCGCAGCAACCAAGCCGATCGACTGAACCCACCGGTCCAATCGGGCGCGGACAACGGACATTTGAATGGACGGAAGGATTATCGCATGAATCCGCAACCCCAACGCTTCGTCAGCCGCCTGACCCGGGAAACCCTAGCGCTGATACTCGCGGGTGGCCGTGGTTCCAGGCTCAAGCACCTCACGCTCTGGCGCGCCAAACCGGCGGTGCCGTTCGGCGGAAAGTTCCGGATCATCGACTTTCCGCTCTCCAACTGCATCAATTCCGGGATTCGGCGGGTAGGGGTGCTCACCCAGTACAAGGCGCACTCCCTGATCCAGCACGTCCAGCGCGGCTGGAGCTTCCTGCGCGGCGAATTCGGCGAGTTCATCGAGCTGCTGCCGGCACAGCAGCGCATCGAAACCTCCTGGTACGCGGGAACCGCGGACGCGGTGTACCAGAACATCGACATCATCCGGCAGCACGCGCCCGAATACGTGCTGATCCTCGCCGGCGACCACATCTACAAGATGGACTATGGACAGATGATCGCCTTTCACGTGGAGAGCGGCGCCGACATGACGGTGGGCTGCCTGCAGGTGGAGAGGCAGAGCGCGCGTGCGTTCGGCGTGATGGCCGTGGACGAAAAGGGCCGGGTGAACGACTTCCTCGAAAAGCCGGAGGATCCCCCCGCGATGCCCGGCCATCCGGACATGGCGCTCGCGTCGATGGGCATCTACGTCTTCAATACCGGCTTCCTGTTCGAACGCCTGATCCGGGACGCGGACGACAGCCGCTCGAACCACGACTTCGGCAAGGACATCATCCCGGGCATCATCGACCGTTACCGGGTGATGGCCTACCCATTCCGCGACGAGCGGGAGGGCGTGCAGGCCTACTGGCGCGACGTCGGGACGGTGGACTCCTACTGGCGGGCGAACCTGGAACTGATCGGGGTGACGCCGGAACTGAATCTCTACGACAGCGAGTGGCCGATCTGGACCTACCAGGAACAGTGGCCGCCGGCGAAGTTCGTGTTCGACGA
>JAGTVE010000014.1 GCA_018224485.1 Thioalkalivibrio sp.
CCGCGCAGGGCCGCGCCCAGGTCGGTATCGCCGGCGAGCGCCAGGGTGCGGAACTGGACCGAGGGGTATTCCTGGGCGGCACTGAGAAACAGTCCGAGCGCCCCTTCTGCCAACAGTTGCCCGAAGGTGTCGGTTTCCTCAACCGCATGAAGGAGAACCACGAATTTCTTTTTCGGGGTTTGCAAAAAAGCCTGCAGGGAGAGGAAAAACCCCTTGAGCAGCAGTGACACAGCGGTCATATTGTTCAGCTCAGCCGAACCGCCTGGCGGCAGCGTGATGACCATCCCGGCAAGGTCGGCCCGGCCTGCGATATTCTGGACTGCCCGGCTGGACCCTGCATCTGTCAGCAGGTCGCAGCTCTCTTCTCCCGAAGTCAAGCCCGGCAGGTACAGCATGGGTACTGTTTTGATACCGTAATCCCGGCGGAAGATGTTCGTTGCGCTCTGGCCAATCCGGTTCCCCTGATCCGGTGAAATCAGGAGGACGGACACGTCCGGACTCAACTCTATGGGGTCAGGGGATGCCGACTCTACCGGGACATCATTGAATACGATCCGCTTCAGGTCGGCCGCGGCCGCCGCGGCTTGCCGCATGGCATCTTGCTCGAGGCCGGGGGTGCCAGCCCTGGTCGCCGTCTGCCGGTCGGCGTCGTCCTGTCCGGCGATGATCCCGGCGATGCGCCGGGCGATGTCCTCGACGGTGTGGACATCGAGAAAATCCTCCATTTCAATGGTGATCGCGAATTGACGTTCCGCCGCATCCATGATCAGGGGGAGGCGGCTGGAGCGGATGGAGAGATCCCTGCGGAGATCCATATCAGGTCTGATCTCGTCCCGTTCGAAGCCGGTGGCTTCCATGATGATCTGAATCAGCCTCTCGAGAAGTTCCTCAGCAATCGGCGTCTCATCGCCGGCAGGTACCAGCTGCCCGATGCCCCCCGTGGCGGGGTCGACAATTGCGTTCGCCGTCTGGCGGTCCGCGCCCCTCTGCCGGGCGATGATCCCGGCGATGCGCCGGGCGATGTCCTCGACGGTGCGGACATCGAGAAAATCCTCCATTTCAATGGTGATCGCGAATTGACGTTCCGCCGCATCCATGATCAGGGGGAGGCGGCTGGAGCGGATGGAGAGATCCCTGCGGAGATCCATATCGGGCCTGATCTCGTCCCGCTCGAAGCCGGTGGCCTCCATGATGATGTGAATCAGTTGCACCATGAGATCCGCCCCTACGGGTGGCTCACCTCCAGCAGGGGACGCCTGTCCCAGGTTTGCCACCGCGCCGGGGGACACTTCGACGGTTTTTCCTAGTGCACCGAGGGACAACCACTGCGGCTCTTCTTTCGGCTGCAGATGACCCTGGACAAAGAGCTGGGCCAGAGCCGTCTGCCAGGTTGAAACCTCAGCGGCGGGAAGGCACGACTGAAGACATTGCGGTTCAGCAAAGGTGTCTTCGATGAGATTGCTGAGGGCTTCGCCGGGGCCCACCTCCAGAAAGAGCCGGACACCGTAGTCGTGCCAAAGGGTCTCGACATTGTCTTGCCAATGAACCGGCGATTCCAGGTGCGACATGAGGATCCGCCTGATCGCCGCGGGGTCCTCCGGATAGGGTGCCCTGGTTGTGTTGGAAATGACGGGAATCTGTGGGGCAGAGAAGGGAATGGCGGCAACAAACGCCTCAAGCTCATCATGAATCACGCGCATGATGGGCGTGTGGAAGGCCATGCTGACCCGTAAAAAGGTTGATCGGTAACCCATCTCTCGCAGGGTGTTGCCAAAACTCCTCAGATCCCCGCTGGCGCCGCCGAGGACCACCTGCTTCGGTGAATTGATATTGCTGATATGGAGAGTGTCCCGGCCCTGAAGCATCTCCTGCAGTAATGCCAGAGGGGCGTCCGTGGCCGCCATGACGCCGGGATCGAGGTTGGCGACAGCTGCCTTGTCCATGCACAGGGCCCGCTGGTTGACAATGCGAAACCCGTCCTCCACGGAAAAAACCCCGGCCAGGCACAAGGCGGTCAGCTCACCCAAACTGTGGCCGGCCATCGCAACCGGCCGCAGTCCCAGGTCGATGAGTTGCCGGGCCATGGCGTGTTCCATGGCGAACAGGGCCGGTTGCTGCCACCGGGTCTTCTGCAGGTTTTCCTCGCGATCGTGGAACATGAGGTGGAGCAGGTCGAAGTCGGCGGCTGCAGCCGCCCGGTCCAGCCATGTCCTGATGACGGGAAAGGACGCGTAGAACTCTTGTCCCATTCCTGCATACTGTGATCCCTGCCCGGGAAAGACGAAGGCGAGGGGCAGGACGGGCAGCTCTTCGCGGCGCAGAAAAATCCCCTGCTGTGCCAGGGAGCGCAGCGCCCTGGCTGAATCACTGCCGGCTTTGATGTGAGAGTACGCCCCTTCGCTACGGCTGAGCGCCTCACTCGCAGACTCTGCCACAACTGCCATGCGGTAATTGCTGCCGGCCAGTTCAGTCCGGAAGAAGGAGATGCCCCGGGCCGCTGCCAGGTCGCTACCCGACGTTGCCGCCAGGCCAAACGCCTGGTCTGGACAGACGATGACCGTGTCCGTGTCCTGCCTGGCCTGTTCCACCTGAACCACGTAGTTGGAGCCGCCAAAGCCGAAGGCGTTGACCTGAAACCTTCTTGGCTGGTTGCCCTGGCATGTCCAGGTAACGGGCTCGGTGTTGATGAACAGACCCGATCCCGGCAGGTCCATCTCGGGGTCCGGATGTTCATAGTTGAGGGTTGCCGGAAAAACTTCGGCCTGCATGGCCATGGTTCCGCGAATCAGGCTGTTGAGGCCGGAGGCCCCCAGCGTATGTCCGATCTGGGATTTGAGCGACGTCAGCACCGTGCGCCTGCCAGGTTTGAAGAAGGTCTTCAGGGCACGTACCTCCTGCACGTCCCCTTGCCGGGTGCTGGTGGCATGACATTCCACCAGGTCCACAGCATCGGGTCCGTAGGGAAGTCCGTGGAACGAGGCGCGAATGGCGAGTTCCTGAGTGACACTGGCGGATTCGACCATGCCCAGCCAACTGTTGCTCGCGCCCATGCCAGTGACGATAGCCTCGATGCGCGCCCCTCTGGCGCGCGCCAGGTTTTCCCGTTCGATGACGATCATTCCTCCGCCTTCGCCCAGGACCAAACCGTCTCTTTGCGCATCGAAGGGGCGGGAGGTCTGGGCCGCGGGCCGCTCCCCTCCGGATAACCCGTAGAGGGCGCCGACGGCGGCGAACTCCAGATAATGCAGGGGGGTGAGGTCCTCTTCGCCGCCACCAACGACGGCCGCATCGATGACGCCGTTGCGGATCATCTGCATGGCGCTGTAAAGGGCGACCAGTGAGCTCGAGCAGGCGGCGGATACGGCAAAGCTGGGGCCTTTGAACCCATACCGGTTGCAGATGAAGCCGGGGGCTGCACAGTTGAGTCGGCCCAGCAACGTCGTATCATCCGGGGCCATGCGCCCGGACTTTATCTCCTCTTCGATGGCGCGTTCCTGCTCCGGTGTCAGGGGGACGGCCCTATTGATGGCGGCGAGGATGTCGTGAACGTAGGCTCTGATGACGGTGCTGTTGAGAGTTCCCGCCGCCTCTCCTGAGTTCTGGGCGATGATGACAGCGATCCGTTCGCGGGGTATGTCCGACTCCAGGAGGCCCGAAGCCCGCAGCGCCTTGTCCGCCAGCCACAGGGTGAGTCTGGTGGCGGAGGTCATGGAGCGGAAATCCTGGGGCGGAATTCCGAGTTCAGTGCGGGAGACTTGAAAATCGAGGAAGGCGCCGACGTTGCAGTAGGTCCGGTCCGACACCTGTGGTCGGGAATCATAAAAAAAACTGTGATCCCACCGGGACGGCGGAACCAGCGTAATCCCGCTCTGCATAGCCAGGCTGGCAGCCCAGACCTCCTCCGGACTCTTCCCCAGAGCATTGATGATGCTCATCCCGGTGATGGCAATGCGGTCCCCTGCGGACCCGGGAGAAATTTTTCCATAGCCGACCTTCGGCGTGGACTTTGCCGGGGACAGCATCGCCGCAGCAGAAGGTTCTCCGCCGGTCCCGATTTCCCCGATGACGGGCTGCTGCAGCAGGAGCGGTCCTTCCGCCAGATCATGGTGCAAAGCCTGCAGGCTGCTAATCGTCCGGATTGGGCCGGCGCTGGATCCGCTCATGAACTGTCCGCGCTCAAGACATGCCTGCTCATCGAGCAGCGCGTTGGTTGACCTGTCCTTGCTGCGGGCGGCGATGAAGAGGCTCCTTGACGCCATATCTTCCATTCGCGTCCGGAAAACGGCTTCACCCTGGTTGCCGCCGGCAAACTCCCTCTCCAGGGATAAAACCGTTTCTGTTCTCGGGGTCCGCAGAGACCGCACCCGCAGGCCGGTGTCCTTGCCTGAAACGACGGTTCCTCCCGGGGGTGATTCGAGAACCAGCCGCTGATAGAGGGGGGTCAGGGCCCCCGTTTCAACGATCTCCCGGGTGGCCAGGTAGGCGGTGCCCATCTGGATGGCGTCGGCGCCGAGCATGGCGGCCATGAATGCGGTCAGCCGATTGAAAATACCGCCGGCAAGAATCAACCGGCGATTTTGGAACAGGGAGGGCGTGCGGCGCTTGAGCTCCAGTACCATTTGCGCCAGGGTGAGCGTACTATGCTGGCCGACGTGGCCGCCCGCTTCATACCCCTCGCAGACGACGTATTTTGCACCCGCCTCAAGGGCAAGCCGCAACAGCCCAGCATCGGGCGCGATATAAATGACCTCCAGGCCGTCTTCGATCAATTCTTTTATGTAGGAGAAATCGCCCCCGGCGATCACGACAAAGTGCGGTCTCTGCTTCTTTATCCAGGCCAGGTGAATCTCCCGGAATGGATTTTCCGACAAAGTAACGATATTCAGGGCAAAAGGGCGTCCTCCCATGGCCTCTATCAGGCTTCCCAGCTTCCGGTCGAGGGTTTCCGCGTCCATCAGGCCAAGGGCGATGGTGGGCAAGCCACCGGCAGCAGCGACGCTTGCGGCAAAATCCGGGATATCGGTGATCCAGGACATGGCGCCCTGGATAAAAGGGTAGCGGGTCCCCATTTCTGCTGCCACCGGGCTGTTGAGAAAGGCATCCTTTTTTACCTCAGCCTGGCGGCACAGGTGGCGGATTTCCTCCATGAAGGCTTGCACTGCCCCTTCGGTTCCGGTGCCAAAACGCTCGACGAACGAAGCGGCAAAGGCAGCTTCCACACCCAGAGGAATGACTTCGTCCGGACCGAACTGGCTCTCCAGAGGGTGCCGGGACCTGATCAGGATCTGACTTATGAAAGCACGGCAGTTTTTTTCACTGAGCTCTTCCTCGTACAGCGAATTCTCGAACCTCTTGATCTCTTTGAACGCCAGCGAGTTTCCCTTGTTGAAAAGGCGACAGGGAACCTGTAAGCTCAGGCCAACCAGATCACTGGTATCGAGGCGGAGCCTGGTAAGACGCTGGCGCTGATCCTCGTCAATGGCAACCTTGTCGGTCAGCCAGTGGAGGCTTTCGAAAACGATTCCGGCAGCTCCAGTCGACAGCAATGCCGCGGCCGCTTCGGAAGTGGCGATGCCGCCCCAGATAACGATGTCGAGGGGTTTTGCCGGTGCGGGGTGCAGCGCCGTGAGCATCGAATAGAGCGCCGTGGTCGTCTCGGCGCCAACGAATCCGGAGGCTTCGCAGCCCTTCAGAACGATGCGTCCGACGGCCGGGTTCTCCCTGATCAATGCAGCCAGGAAATCGATGTCGCCGGTGATTGGGAAACAACGGCAGGTGGACGACAGTTCCTGCAAGCGCTGGAGAAAAAGGGTGGAATTGTCTTGTCTGAGCAGGGGGTGACACTCGACCCAGAGGTTTTTCACCCCGATTTCCCTCAGTAACGGCTCCAAGGCTGAATCATGAAAGGCCGTCTGGGAAATTTTGATATCCCTGACCTGGCCGGCAGGGTCTGCCTGGCGCAAACAGGAACCTATCTCGGCCACCCCCAGCGTGGAAAAATCGAAGATGGCTCGGCTCCCGGTTCGCTGAGCCATTTGTAGTACCGCCGGGGAGATCTCCTGCGGCCGCCAGACGAAGGCAATGAGGGAAGTCCGGAGCTCGGCCGTCGGGTCAGAACTGTGCTGCAAAACCATTCTTACTCCTGTTCATGACAATTCGCCCATTGCTTCGCTGTCACGTGATAGGTCCATGTCTCTGTGCGAGCGTCGCCACTGCGACGTCAGGTACCATTGTGTTGCATCACTGCCGATTCCCAGTTGGGCCAAATGGCGCAAGTCCGTTTCCAGCACGTCGGGTGCGCTGAAATCCACTATGCGATAGCGGGAATCCGTCCAAAGTCGCCGTTTGCGGCCCCAAATCTTCACTACCTGCGGCGGGGTAATGCGGATGCGATGGATCAGGTGGAGGCCTGCCAGCAACGCTGTTGCCACTACCATATCGGTGCAGTTGTCAGTCTGCAAGCCAAACTGGTCGTAGGTACGCTGCACCACCGATTCATGGATCCGTTGATGCCGGCATCGGGTAATCGGCATCCGCCAGACGAAGGTCGGGGGGCGATTGGGCTGACCAGCCTGGAGTCTGCCATCGGCCATCGTCTGCCACAAGTAGCCTAATGGATCGGGATGCCCCTCGCGGATGCGTTGCAGCGCGCCGGCATGGTAGCGTGGCTTAGCTTGCCCTAAATCGCCGGTATGGCCGAATTGCACGCGCTTCTCGGGACTTTCCAGGATGAGCCAACTGTGGGCCCATGGACGCTGCCAGATGGAGAAGATCAACGACTCCGTCGTACTGTAGTCCCAGTTGGCCGCTTCGTTCAGGATATAGAGATAATATCCTTCGTCCCCCACCGGGATGCCGGTAACAGGATCGAGGTCAGCATCGGCGGCGAAGCGGCGCTCGATCGCTATCGGCTGCGCGCTCCAGCCATCGGGTTGGGCCGGGACGAAGAGCCTGGGCTGGCGGCGGGAACATTTGATCGCAATCCCGGCCAGCCACCGCATCACGCTGAGCAGCGCCCCTTGATCTTCTGTCTCGGCAGCTTTTCTCTTCATAGGGGTTTTCTGAAAATTCGATATTTCTTGTATTTTTTGGCGCCTGATTCTTCGATCAGTGCGTTGATTGATTCGTTATCCTCCAGGGTCCAGCCCATCTCCAGAGTCCGATAGTTTTTGTTTTCCCTGGCCACCGTATAGATGTGGTGAAAGGCCAGCATTGGCAGCCCCAACTGGCGATATTCCTCCTTGACCCCGAACATCAGCAGCCTTAAGCCTCTGATTTTCCGCCGATAGAGGAATGCCTTGACCAGACCTGCCAGGCCGATACGACCGTTGAGGCGTTTGAGCAGCGGGTTGACGTCAGGAAAGATCACACAGACTGCCGCCGGTTCATCATCATAATACATGAAAAACACCAGCTCCGGGTCGGCAAAAGGTTGCACGCTTTTCTGGATGCCCCGCATCTCGTTGGTGGTCAGAGGCACAAAACCCCAGTTGCCGGACCAGGAGTCATTGTAGATTTCCCTGATCAGGTCAAACTCGGCATCCATCCGCTGCGGATCGACTTGCCTGATGCGTACCCCTTTTTTTTGCGCGGTCCGCAGGGCAAGACGCTCCATCCAGTCCGGTAGCCGGTACTCGCCATCAATCAGAAAGGCCAGCAGGTCCTTCTCCTTGGTGAATCCGCACGATTCGACCAGCGGCTGGTAATACGGCGGGTTGTAAGCCATCCCTACCGCCGGCGGATAATCGAATCCCTCAATCAGCAATCCCGACTCGTAATTCAGCGACGGGCTGAGCGGTCCGCGCAGAAAGGTCACCCCCTTCTGGCGAGCCCAGGTCTCCACGCGCGCAAAAAGCGCTGCCGCAGCCTCCGGATCATCAGCGCATTCAAAAAATCCCCAGACCCCCACCTGTTCGTTGTGAACCTGGTTGGCGTGGCGATCAATGATACCGGCGATGCGGCCCACCGTCCGTGAACCGCGTCGGGCGAGAAACAGGCTGCGCTCGGAAAACTCCCAGAAAGGGTGGCTGCCCGGATCGAGAATCCGGCGGACCTCATTTTTCAGGGGTGGAACCCACTTGGGGTAGGCAGCGTAGATGCGCCATGGCAGGTCAATGAAGTCTTTTAGTGCCGATCTTCCGGCCACAGCAATAATCTCTATTCCGGCCATAATTTCTTCCAAGTGACAGGTTAACCCCATTCCAGGTGCCTGTCGGAATCGGGAATGCCGAGGGCTGGGGACTATATCAAATGGATGATGCAATTGCAATTTTGTTGAAGGGCGTGTAAATAATCAATCACTATGCGACCTGTCCTGCGCCCCTCAGACCTGCTGACAATCTTTTATCTTGCCCTGCTCTCCGGCCTTGCGGTTGTCTCCGCGCCGGTCAACTCGGAGTGGGTCGGACTTTTCGCTACCTACGCGGCGCTGGCGGTTGTCATTCTGGCGGCGGCTGCGTATCGCACGCGGGTGAGTCCGGCAAAGCGGGGGTTTTATCTGTCGGTCATCTGCACGGTGCTGACGGTCTCCATCGTTTTCAACAGTCTGGGTGAGCTCATCGCCAGCCTGCATGAGACGACCTTCGATGATTTCCTGATTGCCGTCGATCATGCGCTGTTCGGCGTTCACCCGACGGTCTGGATGGAGCGGTGGATCACGCCGACCCTCTCGGCTCTTCTCCAGTTTGCCTACATCAGTTACTACTTCCTCCCCCTCTCACTCGGCATCATGCTGATTGTCAAAGGTAGGTTCGAGGCGTTCGAAGAGGTCCTGTTCGGCATCCTGCTCTGCTTTTACCTGTCTTACATCGGCTATCTGCTGGTCCCGGCCATCGGTCCCCGTTTTACCCTCAGCCACCTGCAGAGCGGGGATCTGCAGCTGTACCCGTTGATTGAAACCATCCAGGCGGCACTGAACGCTCTCGAAAAAAACAAGACCGATGCCTTTCCGAGCGGCCATACCGCCGTTTCGCTCATGTGCCTCTATTA
>JAGTVE010000015.1 GCA_018224485.1 Thioalkalivibrio sp.
AGTTTGCCTGGCGGCAATAGCGTACAGGAACCACCCGATCCCATCTCGAACTCGGAAGTGAAACTGTTCAGCGCCGATGGTAGTTTGGGGTCTCCCCATGTGAGAGTAGGTCACTGCCAGGCATTTACCCGACCCGGGCACCATCCGATGGTGTCCGGGTTTTTTTATGCCCGCGAGATGGGGATCAGCGCAGTTCCCGCCAGCCGAAACCGACCGCTTGGTCCGCGATGACCGTTTCCTCGGGTTGGCAGCCGAGCCCGGTGGCCAGCGCGGCCCGTGCCAGGTTGGGGTGGTTATTGCGTTCGGAGAGGTGCATGCCGATGACATGCTGCAGCCGCCGGCAATCAATGGCTCCGAGCAGGCGCTCGGCCTCGTGGTTGGGCAGGTGGCCGTACGGGCCGCCGACCCGGCGCTTCAGCATCGCCGGGTAGGGACCATGCTCCAGCATTGACGGGTCGTGATTGCATTCGAGCAGCAGCCCGTCGACGCCATTTACGGTGGCGATCATGTGCACGGTGACGTGGCCCGCGTCGGTCATCAGCGCAAGCCGACGGGCGCCGTCAGAGAAGATGAACTGCGCGGGTTCGCGGGCATCGTGGGGAACCGTGAAGGGCTGGATCTCGAGGCCGCCGATGGCCAGGCGCTCCCCTGCATGGAACTCGTGGAGCGCGGGGTAGCGGACATCGCGGGCTCCGAGCCGCGTTCCGGGCGTCATGTAGACCGGGAGCCGGTGGCGGCGCGCAAAGGCCGCGGACGACCCGATGTGGTCGCTGTGTTCGTGCGTGATCAGGACCGCGTCGATCTGATCGGGCGCGCGTTCGAGCCGGTGCAGCCTCGCGGTGGTTTCCTGCATCGAGAAGCCGCAGTCGACCAGCACCCGGGTATCCCCGGTCTCGACCAGTAGCGCGTTGCCCGCGCTTCCGCTGCCGAGCGATGCGAAACGGATCACCGGGAAGGGCGGCCGCGGGTGGATCGGTGCCCCGGGAAACGGCCTTCCCTGAGCCAGGGCACCGGGGTCCGCTGCATCGCGCGCACGGCGATCGGGCTCAGCGCAGTTGAGGCTGAATGAGCTCCAGCACGAAGCGCTGGTCGCCGGTGGACAGCTGGTCCCCCTCGATGGACAGCGCCTCGATCTCAAGGTCGCGTCCGTTCTCGGCCATGCGTACCTGAAAGCGCTCGTCCATGCGGGAGGTCGTCTCGTCGCGGCCCGCGCCGAACATGCGGCCGAACAGGCCCGGGCGCTCGGCTTCGGGATCGACGATGTCCGGCCGATAGGTAACGAGGAAGGTGCCGTTGCGACGGTCCTGTTCATCCACCATCAGGCCAGTCCGGTCGAGTGCAACCCCGAGACGCCGCCACAGGCTGTCGGGGTCGCCGCGCACGGCAAGCGCAAGTTGCTCGCCGCGTTCAACGAGCTCCACCCGCCCGGTGCGCTCGAGGTCCACCTCGTCGGCCCGGGCCACGGCCTGGGTCTCGCCCTCGGTCAGGAATACCAGCAGCCGATTCAGCATCTCGGCCTCGCGTTCCGGGTCAGGCTCCGCGATGAACCACCGGGCGCCCTGGCCCTCCGCATCGCCTCGCTCGACGGCTCCCCGATGGCTGATGAAGATCTCGGTGGCACCGTTGCTGCGTTCCACGCGCAGGCGATACTGGTCGCGCGTCCCGGCGTCGTAGACGGTCCCGAGCGCGCGCCGCAGCAGACCGCGGGCTCCACCGATGGGGATCCCGGCACGGTCCTCCGCCCACTCCGTCTCCATGATGCCGACGGCGGGCTCGTCCCGGACCAGCGTAAGATTCTGCTCGCGCCAGAACTGGCGGAGCTGGGGCCAGAGCGCCTCGGGCGCAGCCTCGACACGGAGCCAGCGCAGCTGCCCGTCGCGAAGCAGCTGAACGTCCGGCGACTCCGGAAGGATCACGGTGGTGTCCGTGACCGGGCGCTGGCCGCGGCGCGGCTCCTGCTCCAGTTCCCGCGCACTCACGCGCTCGCCCGGCGCGTCCGGGATGCGGAACGCACGATCGGTGCCGGGTGCGATCAGATCCGGTGGCAGCTCCAGCGACTCGTTGGTTGTCGGGGTGGCCTCATAGCGCGGTCCTTCGGCCAGGCCTCCGGGGGTGCCGCAACCGGAGAGGGTCAGTGCGAACACGAGCGCGGCGATCGGCAGGGTCTTGGGCAGGTGGTTCAAGCGGCAGGGTGTCCTTCGGGTCTTCATCAATGGTCCACTGTGATGCCGGCCTGGCGCATCGCGTCCAGAACGGCCTCATGAAACGGTTCCGACAGGGGTGTGAGCGGCAGGCGGATTCCATCGGGAATCAGGCCCATCTTCGCTACCGCCCATTTTACCGGAATCGGGTTCGCTTCACGGAACAGCGCACGATGGAGCCCATCGAGACGGGTGTTGAACTCCCTCGCCCGCGCCACGTCGCCGTTCAGTGCTGCCATGCACATCTCGTGCATCGGGCCCGGCGCGACGTTCGCGGTCACCGAGATCACTCCCTGTCCACCTGCGAGCAGGAATTCGAGCGCAGTCGCATCGTCGCCGCTGAAGAGATCGAGTCTACCGCCGACGCGGTTCACCAGTTCCTGTGTCCGTTCCAGTTCGCCCAGCGCCTCCTTCAGGCCGACAATGTTCGGGATAGTCGCGAGCCGCTCCACGGTCTCCGGGAGCAGGTCGACGGCGGTACGCCCGGGGACGTTGTACAGGATCTGCGGGATGTCGACCGCCTCCGCGATCGCGCGGTGGTGCAGGTACAGGCCTTCCTGCGTGGGCTTGTTGTAGTAGGGCGTCACCAGCAGGCAGGCATCCGCGCCGGCGTCCTTCGCGCACTGGGTCAGATGGATTGCCTCGCGCGTTGCGTTCGCCCCCGTTCCCGCGATCACCGGACGGCGTCCGGCGACGCGTTTCACCGTGTGGGCGATCACGGCGCAGTGCTCCTCGAAGTCCAGGGTCGCGGATTCTCCGGTGGTCCCGACCGTCACGATGGCATCGGTGCCTGCCGCCAGGTGCCAGTCCAGCAGGTCATCCAGGGCGTCCATGTCGATGCTGCCGTCCGTTCGCATCGGCGTCACCAGTGCGACCATGCTGCCTTGAAACATTGCCCTCTCCGGCTACCGCGATGGTGCAGTCTAACGGGCGGAGAACAAGGGGTTCAAGCTGCGAAAAACCGGTGTTTCCGGGCCCCGGGCGATGGCGCCGGGGCCTTGCCGCCGGCCACCGGCCGGGCCCGGCACCTTTGCATGGAACCCGTTTGCCTGGCGCGCCCAAGGTGATATGTTGCCTGCCTGTTCCGTTCGCTGCCGAGCCGAGATGCCTGAGCTACCGGGTTCGACACCCACCACCCACCTCGTCATGGTCCTGATCGGGCCGGACCGCCCCGGCCTGCTCGAGCAGGTCTCCGGATCCGTGATGGACGCGGGATGCAATCTCGAGGACAGCCGCATGGCGGTGCTCGCGGGATTCTGCTGTATCAGCATGGCGGTCAGCGGGAACTGGAAGACGCTCGGAAAGCTCGAGAGCCAGCTGCCGCGCCTGGAGCAGGACACCGGCCTGAACCTGGTCGCACGGCGTGCCCCGCCCGAGGAGAGCGCGTCGCCGGCGATGGCCTATTCGGTGGACGTGGTGGCCCTGGATCAGGTCGGCATCGTGCATGCATTGGCGGGCTTTTTCACCAGTCGTGGCGTGAATGTACGGGATCTGCACACGCGGGTGTTCAGGGCACAGCCGACCGGCACGCGGATGTTCGCGGCCAACATGGTGATCGACATACCCGCCGAACAGCACCTGGCGAGCCTGCGCGGCGACTTCCTGGATTTCTGCGACGAACTCAACCTCGACGGCGTGCTGGATCCGATCAAGGCCTGAACGGCCGGGTTTCGTGATTCAGCCCATTCACCCCTGCGTTCAAGGAGTAGCTGCAATGCCTGTTGCGATCGACCAGCCGGTTCCCACCGCCATCCGCCTGCCTGCGACCGGCGATCAGACGCTCGGGCTCGGCGACTTCCCGGGGCGCCGCCTCGTGCTGTATTTCTACCCCAAGGATGCGACCCCCGGCTGCACCAGCGAGAGCCGCGACTTCGCCGCGCAGCAGGAGGCCTTCGAGGCCGAGAACACGGCGATCATCGGTGTCTCGCGCGACAGCGTGCGCAGCCATGAGAGGTTCCGCGACAAGGAGGGGCTGCCGTTCGACCTGCTCAGTGACGCCGACGAGGCCCTGTGCGAGGCCTTCGACGTGATCCGGATGAAGAACATGTATGGCAAGCAGGTGCGGGGAATCGAGCGTTCCACCTTCCTGATCGACGAGAACGGGGTGCTGCGGCGCGAGTGGCGCAAGGTCAAGGTGCCGGGCCACGTCGACGAGGTGCTGGCAGCAGTGCGGGAGCTGTAGTAGGCCCTGCCTGCGGCGGAACACGGGAGCAAGGCCCTCATGGTGAAGAAGGAAATGCGTGCCAACCGGCTGCTGGTGCTGGACACGAACGTGCTGATGCACGACCCGACCGCTCTGTTCCGGTTCCAGGAGCACGACATCTTCCTGCCGATGGTGGTGCTGGAGGAACTGGACCGCGCCAAGAAGGGCCTGTCTGAGGTTGCGCGCAACGTGCGCCAGGTCAGCCGTTTCATCGACGAGCTCACGCAGGACGCGACCCACGCCGAGATCGCGCAGGGCCTGCCGCTGCGCACAAGGTCGCTGGCGGATTCCGCGCTCGAGGCCAGCGGGCGGCTGTTCTTCCAGACCCGGGCGATGGTGGCGCATCTGCCGGAGAGCCTTCCCGGATCCACCTCCGACAACAATATTCTCGCCACCACGCTGGCCCTGCAGGGCGAGCTCCCGGACGCGAAGATCACACTCGTTTCCAAGGACATCAACCTGCGGATCAAGGCGGCGGTGCTCGGGCTGCACGCCGAGGACTACTTCAACGACCAGGTCCTGGATGACGTCAGCCTGCTGTACTCCGGGATGGCGGAGCTGCCGGCGGATTTCTGGGAATCGCACGGCACGGAGATGGAGTCCTGGCAGGAGAGCGGCCGCACCTACTACCGCGTGGCCGGCCCGCTGGTGATGCAGTGGCAGCCCAACCAGTTCCTGTACCGCGACGAGGGCAACCCGGTGCAGGCGATCGTGCTCGAGATCGACCAGCGTGCCGAGACCGCGGTGATCGAGCTGGTGGACGACTACCTGCACCCCCGGCACACCGTCTGGGGAATCAACGCCCGCAACCGCGAGCAGAACTTCGCGCTGAACCTGCTGATGGACCCGGAGGTGGATTTCGTGTCGCTGGTGGGCGCCGCCGGCACCGGCAAGACCCTGCTGACGCTGGCGGCCGGGCTTGCCCAGACGCTGGAGGACAACACCTACCGGGAGATCATCATGACCCGGGTGACGATACCGGTGGGCGAGGACATCGGCTTCCTGCCCGGCACCGAGGAAGAGAAGATGACCCCCTGGATGGGGGCACTGATGGACAATCTGGAGGTGCTGACCAAGTCCGACAGTGCCGGCGACTGGGGGCGTGCGGCGACCAACGACGTGGTCCGCAGCCGGATCAAGATCCGCTCCCTGAATTTCATGCGCGGGCGCACCTTCCTGAATCGCTACATCATCCTGGACGAGGCCCAGAACCTCACCAGCAAGCAGATGAAGACCCTGATCACCCGGGCCGGTCCGGGGTCGAAGGTGATCGCGCTGGGGAACATCGCCCAGATCGACACGCCTTACCTGACCGAGACGACCTCCGGCCTCACCTACGTGGTGGACCGCTTTCGCAGCTGGACCCACGGCGGGCACATCACCCTCACCCGCGGTGAGCGCTCGCGGCTCGCCGACTACGCATCAAGCCATCTGTGAACGAAATCGGAGGGCCGGTGTGGGGGCCGTGCCTCAGTCTCCGGGTTCGCCGCCGGGCGCCCCGCGCACCAGCGCGTAGGCGGAGTGGTTGTGGATCGATTCGAAGTTCTCGGAGGAGATCTCGAAGCGCTGGATGCGGGTCTCGCCGCACAGGCTGCGCGCGACATCGCGCACCATGTCCTCCACGAACTTCGGGTTATCGTAGGCCCGTTCCGTGACCAGCTTCTCGTCGGGCCGCTTTAGCAGGCCGAAGAGCTCGCTGGAGGCCTCTGATTCGACGCGGTCGATCAGGTCGCGCACGCACAGCGAGGTGTCCGCCAGCCAGGCGCGCACGGTCACGTGTGAGCGCTGGTTATGGGCGCCGTACTCGGAGATCTCCTTGGAGCAGGGGCACAGGCTGGTCACCGGCACCACCACCTCGATCATCAGGCTGACCCTGCCATTCTCGATCCGGCCATCCAGCACCAGATCGTAGTCGAGCAGGCTGGCAACCCCGGACACCGGGGCAAGCTTGTTCACGAAGAATGGCAGCCGCACCCGGATGAAGGCGTCCATCGCCTCGAGCCGCTCGGCGGTGTGCCGGAGCAGATCGCCGAAGCCGGCGATGGACAGTTCGTGCACCCGCTCGTTCAGGATCGCGACGAAGCGGGACATGTGCGCGCCCTTCTGGTCGGGCGGCAGGCTCACGAACATGTCGAAGGTGGCGACGGTGGGCTGCGCGGTGCCGTCGCGATCGCGGAACAGCAGCGGATGACGGATCGCACGGATGCCGACCTCGTCGATGCCGATGCGCCGGTGGTCGGCGGAACCCTGGACATCGGCCATCAGCGCTGGAAACTGGGGGATGGAATTCATGCTGCTGCGTCCTCTGGGGGCTCGGTGTAGCGCACGCAGGCGCGTTCCGTTTCCCACAGGGTCAGCGCGCTCACGCGCAGACCCGGTTGGTTGATCTCCCGGGCCATCTCCCGGAAGAACCAGCGCGCGATGTTTTCCGCGGTCGGGTTGATCCGGCTGAACGGCTCGAGATCGTTCAGATACTGGTGGTCGAGCCTCCCCGCGATCTCGCGCGCGAGGTTCTTCACCACCTTGAAATCGACGGCCATGCCGAGCTCGTCGAGCGCGGCAGCCTCGACCTCCACCTCGACCTTCCAGTTGTGGCCGTGGAGGTTGGCGCACTGCCCGGGGTATCCGCGCAGGGTGTGCGCCGAAGCGAAATCGGTCAGCACTCGAAGCGTGAAGGTCGCCGCCATGCCTATTCCTGACTGCCGGTTCGAAAGCTCCGGAACGTTACGTTCCCGCCGTCGCCGCTGCAAGTTACCGGCTGTTCCCCGCGGCGAATCGCCTCCAGGATCCCGCGCGCATCGAGGCCGTGATCCGCGAGGATCCGCTCCCTGGGCCCGTGCTGCGTGAACCGGTCGGGCAGGCCGAGGGTCAGGCAGGGCAGGGTCAGCCCCTCGGACGCCAGCCACTCCAGCACCGCGCTGCCGGCGCCTCCCGCGACCACGTGGTCCTCGACCGTGACAAAGCGCCCGTGGCTGCGCGCGAGCCGGCGCAGCAGGCTGGTGTCCAGCGGCTTGATGAAGCGCATGTTCACGACCGTCGCATCCAGGGCCTCGCCCGCCTCCAGCGCCGCGTCGAGCAGTGCACCGAAGCTCAGCAGTGCAATGCCCCGCCCCTGGCGCTCGACCTTCGCCTCGCCCACCGGCAGCGTCTCGAGCGCGTCGCCCGGGAGCGCTCCCGGTCCGGCGCCACGAGGGTAACGGACCGCGGCCGGACCCTCATGACGAAAGCCGGTGGTCAGCATCTGGCGGCACTCGGTCTCGTTTGCGGGTGCCATCAGCAGCAGGTTGGGGATCGGGCGCAGCAGGGCGATGTCGAAGGTGCCGGCGTGGGTCGGGCCGTCCGGACCGACGATCCCGGCGCGGTCGATGGCGAAGAGCACCGGCAGCTTCTGCAGCGCGACGTCGTGGATTACCTGGTCCATCGCGCGCTGCAGGAAGGTCGAATAGATCGCCACTACCGGGTGCAGACCCTCGCAGGCCATGCCGGCCGCCAGCGTGACGGCGTGCTGCTCGGCGATGCCGACGTCGAAGTAGCGTTCGGGGAACTCCTCGGAGAAGCGGACCAGGCCGGATCCTTCGCGCATGGCCGGCGTGATGCCCATCAGTCGCCGGTCGGCGCGCGCCTGGTCGCATAGCCAGGTGCCGAAGATGTCCGTGTAGGTGGGCGCCTTGGCCTTTCCACTCGAACTGATCCCGTCCTCGGGGCTGAACTGGCCCACCCCGTGGTAGCGGCAGGGATCGTCTTCGGCCGGCGCATAGCCGTGCCCCTTGCGCGTGACGATGTGCAGCAGACGCGGGCCCTCGATGTCCCGGAGGTTGTTCAGCATCGTCACCAGGCCGTCGATTTCGTGTCCGTCGATCGGTCCGAAGTACTGGAAACCGAGCTCCTCGAACAGCGTGCCGGGTGTGATCATGCCCTTGACGTGTTCCTCGGCACGCTGCGCGAGGGCCTTCACCGGGGGCACGAATCGCAGCACCCGCTTGGAACCCTCCCGCACGCTGCAATAGAGTCGCCCCGAAAGCAGGCGCGTCAGGTACTGGCTCATCGCGCCGACGTTCTCGGAGATCGACATCTCGTTGTCGTTCAGGATGACCAGCAGGTTGCAGTCGAGATCGCCGACGTGATTCATCGCCTCGAAGGCCATCCCGGCGCTCATCGCGCCATCGCCGATCACGGCGACGTGGTGATTCCGGCTTCCGGACCGGGCGGCGGCGATCGCCATGCCGGCGGCCGCGCTGATCGACGTGCTCGAGTGTCCGGCGCCGAAGGTGTCGTACTCGCTCTCGTCGCGTTTCGGAAAGCCGGCGATGCCACCGTACTGTCGCAGGGTCGCCATCGCCTCGCGGCGACCGGTCAGCACCTTGTGGGTATAGGCCTGGTGCCCCACGTCCCAGACGATCCGGTCGCGCGGTGTGTTGAATACGTAGTGCAGCGCCAGCGTGAGTTCAATCGTTCCCAGGTTGGCCGCCAGGTGCCCCCCGGTTTCGGCGACCGTGGTGATAAGGAATTCCCGGAGCTCCAGCGCGATCTCGTCGAGTTCGGCGACCGAGTGGGCGCGGAGATCCTCGGGCGAGCGGATTCCGTCCAGCAGCGGGGTAATGCTCATTGCCGCCGTCCCCGGGATGCCGATGCCGTCCGGCCTGCGCCGCCCCGTGCCGATACATGTGCCGGAGCGCCAGCGGAGGAGGCGCCTGATGCGGTGCCGCGGTAGCCGCGGTCACGGTGATGGTCCATCAACGGGTCCTGTTCAATGCATCCTGTTTACGATGTACCTGGCGAGGAACCGAAGCAAATCGGCCTCCGGCCCAAGGGGTTGCAGGTACCCGAG
>JAGTVE010000016.1 GCA_018224485.1 Thioalkalivibrio sp.
CCCCGACGAGCCGGGCTGGATGGTCGGTCTGGTCGGACTGGCCGCGTTCCTCGGACACCTGTACCCGCTGTATTTCCGCTTCCGGGGCGGCAAGGGCGTCGCGACCGCGCTGGGCGTGATCCTGGCCATCAACCCGCTCACCGGGGCGCTGGTGGTCCTCACCTGGCTGCTGGTGGCGGCGATCTTCCGCTACTCCTCCCTGGCCGCTCTGGTCGCCGCGCTGGCCACCCCGGTCTATGTCGCCCTGATCCAGCCAGACCCCTGGCTGGTCACCGCGATCTGCGTGATGGTGGCGTTCCTCTACGTCCGCCACTACGACAACATCCAGCGCCTGATGCAAGGCACCGAGCCCCGCATCGGCAAGAAAAGGCCGGCCGCCTGAGCCTCGCGTCCCGCCCACCCTTGTGGGAGCGACCTCCGGTCGCGATCGGGCCCGGCCAAACCATCGCGGCAGGAAGCCGCTCCCACGAATAACCATCAACCCATCAACCCAGCTGGCCGGCGGCAGCCTGCCCCAGCCGCAGTTCCGCGAGCGGCCATCGGGCCCGGGCCTGGATCGCCAGTCCTTCATCGAACGCGCCGGCCTGCAGGCGGCGCAGGCCGGCCAGCGCGATCATCGCGCCGTTGTCGGTGCAGAAGGCCGGGCGCGGGAAGAAGACCGGCACCCCCTGCGCCTCGCCCATCGCGTTAAGGCCGGCCCGCAGACGCCGATTCGCGGCGACCCCTCCCGCGACCACCAGCGCGGGGGCGCCGCTGGCCTCCAGCGCACGCCGGGTCTTCTCGACCAGCGTATCGCTGACCGCCTCCTCGAAGGCACGGGCGATCGCCGCCGGCGAATAGGCCCCCTTCTGCACCGCGGTCAGCACCGCCGTCTTCAGGCCCGAGAAGCTCATGTCCAGGCCCGGGCGGTCCAGCATCGGCCGTGGCAGCCGCAGGCCACCGGCGTCTCCGGTCTCCGCGAGCCGCGACAGCGCCGGCCCGCCCGGATAGCCCAGGCCGAGCAGCTTCGCGGTCTTGTCGAAGGCCTCCCCGGCGGCGTCGTCGATGCTCTCGCCCAGCAACTCGTAGTCGCCCAGGCCGCGGGCGTGGATCAGCTGCGTGTGTCCGCCGGAGACCAGCAGCACCAGGAACGGGAAGCGCAGCGAGGCATCGTCCAGCAGCGGCGCCAGCAGGTGCCCCTCCAGGTGATGCACCGCCAGCGCGGGAATGCCCCAGCCATAGGCCAGCGACCGGGCCACCGACGCGCCGGTCAGCAGCGCGCCGAGCAGGCCAGGGCCGGCGGTGTAGGCCACCGCCGAGAGCTCCGCGCCGTCGATCCCGGCCTCGTCCAGCACCTCGCGCAGCAGCGGCAGGATCCGCCGCACATGGTCGCGCGACGCCAGCTCCGGCACCACGCCCCCATACACCGCGTGAAGATCCACCTGGCTGTGCAGCCGGTGCGCGATCAGCCCTGCCTCGGCATCGACGATCGCGACCCCGGTCTCGTCACAGGAGGTCTCGATTCCCAGTACTCGCACACTCACATCTCACTCCGATCCAGATTCCCAATCCAGCTTCATCGCCCCGGGCCACCCCGAAGAATGCGAATGAGCCACGGAAGAACACGGAAACACCCGGACCAAAAACGAAAAACAGCTATTTATCCGCCCTTTGATCCTTTCTTCCGTGTCCATCCGTATTCTTCCGCGGCCAGATTTTCTCCTTAGAGAAAGACCCACAGCAGAACGACGCCAAGGATCAACCGGTAGACCACGAAGGGCAGCATTCCGATCCGTTCGATCAGCTTCAGAAACCAGTGCACGCTAAGCCAGGCCGCCAACCCGGAGACGATTGCCCCGACCCCGATCTGCAGCCAGTTCACCGTGTCCGGCGGCGCCTGCACCAACTGCAGGGTCTGATAGCCGCCGGCGAGCGCGATGATCGGAATCGCGAGCAGGAAGGAATACCGCGCGGCCGCCTGGCGCGAGAAGCCGAGCAGCAGCGCGGCAGTCATCGTGATCCCGGAGCGGGACGTCCCGGGGACCAGTGCCAGCGCCTGCGCGCCACCCACGATCAGGATGTCGCGCCAGCGGATGCTGAATTCGTCGCGGCTGCCGCGGCCGCGCCAGTCCGCCAGCCACAGCAGCAGCGCGAAGCCGATGGTGGTGGTCGCGATCACCAGTGGCGAACGCAGGTGCGCCTCGATCACCCCCGCGAAGATCAGGCCCGCGAGCGCGGCGGGTACCGTGCCGAAGATCACCGCCCAGGCGAGCATCGACTCGGGCGTCGCCCCGTTGCCGCCCACCTGCCGGACCCAGGCGCGCGTGACCAGGGCCACCTCGTGCCGGAAGTAGGCCACGATCGCGACCAGCGTCCCCACATGGATCGCGACGTCGAAGGCCAGTCCCTGGTCCTCCCAGGCCGTCAGCACCGGCACCAGGATCAGGTGCGCCGCGCTCGAGATCGGCAGGAACTCCGTTAGGCCCTGCACCAGCGACAGCACCCACACCTGCAACCAGTCCATCCGTTTCTCCCTCTGCTTTGCTCACTACCCGGAACACGAGGATGCCGGCAGCGATAGTATTCGAGACTCTGAAAGATCATTAGGGTCGAGCCACGGAGGGCACGGACATCACGGACAATCAGGCCGGTTCAGCCCCTTTACTGATTATCACCACTGGGCCAACCGTTCGCGCGCGAGGCGCACCCACGCATCGTGCCCCTGCAGGAGCGCGCCCCGCGCGCGAACAGCGCGGCCCGCGGAGCCTTCGCGATAACCAGGACCCCTATTCAGTGTGTGTCCGTGCCTTCCGTGGCGGTACCTTCACGCCGAACCTCTTTGTGGCGAGTCCCCTCCCCGCACCTCACAAGCGCTCGCGGCGATCCTGAAACGTCCCCTGAGGCAACGCACAGTCACGGCCGAGCACCATCACCTGGAAACGCTCCCCCATCTCCCCGGGCAGGGTCAGCATGCGGACCTGCTGGGCCAGATGCATGATCTCCTTCGGATCTTCCCTGCCGGCCACCGACTGTTCGAACAGGGCCGGCAGGCCGGCCCCGAGCAGGAACTCCCCCTGCCCCGCGTAGGCCAGCACATCGAGACCGGCCGTCGCCGCGCCCTCCGCGACGCCGGTGAAATCCACGCTCGCGGTCAGGTCCATCAGGCCCGGCCAGGCGAGTGGATCGAGGACCAGCTGCTGCCGGTAATACCCCACCAGCGTGCCGGTGACCCGCTCCGGCGCGTAGAAGGCCGGGCGCGGATAGCCGTAATCGCCGATCCAGATCATACCCTGCTCCAGCCGCTCGGCCACCGCATGCAGCCAGGGCCCGACGGCCGGCCGCCACTCGGACACATAACCCTCGGGCCACGGTCCGCAGGAATCCTGCAGTTCGCGCACCACGGCATCGAGCGCCGGCGGCGCCGGCCGATCCCTGAAGACAAGGCCCGTCTCCGCAGTGCCCACACCCCGCTGCCAGACCTTTCCGTCGCGCCACGCGAAGAGCTCCACCGGCATCGCGTCCAGGACCTCGTTCGCCAGCACCAGCGCGCGGACGGGTTCCTCCGGCAAGCGGTCCAGCCATTCCACGCGCACCATCCGCTCCGACCCCAGCCGGTTGGCGAGGAATGCCTGCTGGCGCTGGCGCAGATCGGGACTGACCTCGAGGATACGGTAGCGCTGCAGCGACACGCCCGCGGCCTCGAGGCCCATGATCACGTCCGCCGCCAGCCGCCCGCTGCCGGCACCGAACTCGAGGATCTCGCAGCCCTCGCCCTCCAGCACCGGCGCAAACCACCGCGCGAGGGTGGCCCCGAACAGCGGCGACAGTTCAGGGGCGGTGACGAAATCGCCCGCGGCCCCCAGCTTGCGCAGCCCGTTCACGTAGTAGCCGAGCCCGGGCGCGTACAGCACCCGCTCCATGTAGCTCGCGAACGGCAGGAACCCGCCGCCTGCCGCGATCTCCGCACGAACTTGCGCCAGCAGTTCCGATGACAGCGCCAGTGCCTCCGGTTCGGGCGCGGGACCGGGACCCGTGGGGGGTGCTGTGCTAGATTCCGAAGCCTCGACCATCAGTCTGAACCGGAGAGACCCAGTTGGCGCAGAGTAACGCCGTGGCCGACCATGGCCCGGGTCGTGAAGTGGCGCTGATCACGGGCGCGGCCCGCAGGATCGGCGCGGAGATCGCGCGGACCCTGCACCGTGCGGGTGTCAGCGTGCTGCTGCATTATCGCGGCTCAAGGGAGGCCGCCGCCACCCTCGCCGAAGAACTGAACGCGCAGCGCCCGGACAGCGTGCGCCTGCTGCAGGCAGACCTGCTGGATTCGCGCACGCTCGAGGACCTCGGGAAGCGCGCGGCGGCCGAGTACGGGCACCTGAACTATCTGGTCAACAACGCCTCGACCTTCTATCCGACGCCGGTCGGCGAGATCACGGGGGAGCAGTGGGAGGACCTGATGGGATCCAACCTGAAGGCGCCGCTGTTCCTGACCCAGGCCTGCGCCCCGGCATTGCGCGCGACCGGCGGCGCCGTGGTCAACATCGTCGACATCCATGCGCAGCGGCCACTGAAGGGCTACCCCCTCTACTCCGCTGCAAAGGCCGGCCTCTGGGCGCTGACCCAGGCCTTTGCGCGCGAACTCGGTCCGGAGATCCGCGTGAACGGCGTCGCGCCTGGCGCGATCCTGATGCCCGAGGCCGAGGCAAACATGTACAGCCACCACGAGATGGTCGAGCGCACCGCGCTGAAGCGCCAGGGCCAACCGGCCGATGTCGCCCGCACCGTGCTGTTCCTGCTGCGCGAAGCGCCCTACATCACTGGGCAGGTGATCCCGGTGGACGGCGGCCGCTCGGCGTCGCAGTAGTGTCGCAGTAGGGCGGCAACCGACCCGGGTGCGTTATGCTGAGAACCAGAGATTACCCTGGGAGAAAACGATGATCGATTCCAAGAGCTTCGACGACCTCGCCCGCCGCATCACGGAAAGCCTGCCGGAGCCGGTGCGCGCGCTGCGGAAGGACGTGGAACGGCAGGTACGCTCCACGCTGCATCAGGGCTTCGAGCGCATGGACCTCGTGACCCGCGAGGACTTCGAGGTCCAGGTCGCGCTGCTCGACCGCACCCGCGCCCGGCTGCGCGACCTCGAGGCCCGCGTCGCGGCACTCGAAGGCAAGCCCGCCACACCCGACCAGGAAGGCTCCGACATCACCTGAGGCCCCCAAAACCCCTCTCCCCCCCGGTCCCCAGAACCCCCTCTCCCCCTCGGGGGAGAGGGTTGGGGTGAGGGGGGAGGGCGGAGCCACCACCCACGACGAACCCCCCCGGCCTCCACTGGAACGCAAAGGCGCAAGAACCCAGCAACAACAAGGAGCGGCAAGGATGCCCATCGCCATGATCAACGCGCGTGCCGTCGACGGCATCCGCGCACCCCTGGTCCGGATCGAGACCCATCTCGCCAACGGACTGCCCAGCTTCCAGATCGTTGGCCTGCCCGAGGCGGCGGTGCGCGAAAGCCGCGACCGGGTCCGCGCCGCGATCCAGACCAGCGGCTTCGAGTTCCCGCGGCGCCGCATCACCGTGAACCTCGCCCCGGCGGACCTCCCTAAGGACGGCGGCCGCTTTGATCTCGGCATCGCGCTGGGCATCCTCGCCGCCAGCGAACAGGTGCCGCAAACCGCGCTGCCGGGCCGCGAGTTCCTCGGTGAACTCGGGCTGGACGGCCGCCTGCGCGCGGTCGGCAGCACCCTTCCGG
>JAGTVE010000017.1 GCA_018224485.1 Thioalkalivibrio sp.
ACCTTCGGTTCGGCCGCGGAGACCTGCCGCAGCAGGGTCGACTTGCCGGCATTCGGCAGACCCAGCAGGCCCACGTCGGCCAGCACCTTCAGTTCGAGCTTCAGTGTGCGCAGATCGCCCGGTGTGCCGGGCTTGCTCTCGCGCGGCGCACGGTTGGTCGAGCTCTTGTAGCGGGTGTTGCCGAGGCCGTGAAAGCCACCCTGCGCCACCAGCAGCCGCTGTCCGGCGCGGATCACGTCCCCGAGCAGTTCTCCGGTATCCGCCTCGAAGACCTGTGTGCCGACCGGCACGGGTACATTGAGATCCGAGCCCGACCGCCCGGTGCGGTTCCGACCGTGCCCGTTCTCCCCACGCTCCGCCTCGAAGCGGCGCTGGAAGCGGAAGTCCGCCAGCGTATTCAATCCCTCGTCGCCGACCAGCCAGACACTGCCGCCGTCACCACCGTCGCCGCCGTCGGGACCACCGAAGGGGATGAATTTCTCGCGACGGAAACTGACGCAGCCATTGCCGCCATCGCCGGCCTTGACGGTGATCGTCGCCTCGTCGATGAACTTCACGATCGTGTCCCCCCTGCCCTGCCCCAACCAAAAAAGCCCCGACGATCGGGGCTTTTCGGAACCGGATTGCCGATGGCGTCCGTTACAGCGGCTGCACGCTCACATAGCGGCGGTTGCGCGGCCCGCCGGTCCTGAACACCACCTCGCCGTTGGCCTTTGCGAACAGGGTGTGATCCTTGCCGCAGCCGACGTTCTCGCCAGGGTGGTACTGGGTGCCGCGCTGGCGCACCAGGATGTTGCCCGCGAGGACCTTCTGACCGCCAAAGCGCTTGACGCCAAGGCGCTTGCTCTCGGAATCGCGGCCGTTGCGTGTGCTGCCGCCTGCCTTCTTGTGTGCCATGTCTCTCTCTCCTTACCCGGCGATGCCCGTGATGCGCACGGCCGTGTAGTACTGGCGGTGACCCATCTGCTTGCGATGGTGCTTGCGCCGGCGGAATTTGACGATCCGGACCTTGTCCCCGCGCCCCTGGGATTCCACGGTGGCCGTTACCTTGCCCCCCTCCACGAGCGGAGCGCCTACCCGGACGTCGTCACCGTCACCCACCAGCAGGACCTGGTCGAAATCAACGTCCGAACCGACCTCCGCCTCGAGCTTCTCGACACGAAGCAGGTCGCCTTCGGCCACCCGGTACTGTTTTCCACCCGTTGCGATGATCGCGTACATTATCCTTCAGACTCCGTTGGCGCAGTGACGCTCGCGAAAGGGCGGGAATACTAGCAACCGATCCGCGGCCGGTCAACGTGCGAGGGCGTCCGCTGTCCCGGAACCGTGCCGGGGCGCGCATCCGCCGGGGACCCGCCACGCGGCGTTTCTTGACACCCTACCCGCCCGTTCCTAGCATGCTTTCGCCCCCCTCTCGGCATCCGACCTGCGAGTATGCCCATCAACGTGAAAATCGCGCCCCGAGCGCACGCAATCGCCCCCTCCCGTCCACGGGAGAGGGATGGGCAGAGGGAACGGTCGAGGCGCTTCGCGACCCGTCTCCAGTCTGCCGCTTCGCGTGCGTCGTCATGATCACCCGCACGATCCGGAGCCTGGCGGAAGAGGACATGCAGGCGGTCGACGCCTGCATACGCGACCGGCTGTCGTCGCCGGTCGTGCTGATCAACCAGCTCAGCGAATACATCGTCCGTAGCGGCGGCAAGCGGCTGCGGCCAATGCTGGCGGTGCTTGCCGCCCGCGCCTGCGGCTACCGGGGCCAGGATCACATCACCCTGGCCGCCGTGGTGGAGTTCATCCACACCGCCACGCTGCTGCACGACGACGTGGTGGACGCCTCCGAACTGCGCCGGGGGCAGGAGACCGCGAATCACCTCTTCGGCAACGAGGCGGCGGTGCTGGTGGGCGATTTCCTGTATTCCCGCGCCTTCGAGATGATGATCGACGTGGGTTCCATGCGGGTGATGGAGATCCTCGCACACGCGACAAACGTGATCGCGGAGGGCGAGGTGATGCAGCTGATGAACTGCCACGATCCCGACGTGGAAGAGGCGCGCTACATGGAGGTCATCCGTTCGAAGACCGCCAAGCTCTTCGAGGCGGCCTGCCAGCTCGGGGCCATCCTGGCCCAGAGGTCCACGGACGAGGAACTGGCGCTGGCGCACTACGGGATGCACCTCGGCACCGCCTTCCAGCTGATCGACGATGTCCTCGACTACTCCTCGGACAGCGACACGACCGGTAAGCGCATGGGCGACGACCTCGCCGAAGGCAAGCCCACGCTGCCGCTGATCTACGCGATGCAGAAGGGAGAGGCCGAGGAACGGGCGCTGATCCGCAAGGCGATCGAGAGCGGCGGACGTGACCAGGTCGACGAGGTGCTGGCCGTGATCCGGCATACACAGGCGCTCGAACACGCCCGCAAACAGGCCGAAGAGGAGGCCCAGCGGGCAATCGCCTCGGTCGAATGCCTGCCCCCGTCGCCGCATCGGGATGCCCTGACCGAACTCGCCCGCTTCGCCGTCGAACGCGAGTACTGACCCGGCCAAGATCGGCACCCGCGCCAAGCCGTGGACAGACCGCCCCTAACGATGCAGAATACGGAGCTCGGTGCGGAGTGTAGCTCAGCTTGGTAGAGCACTGCCTTCGGGAGGCAGGGGTCGAAGGTTCGAATCCTTTCACTCCGACCACTTCATTATTCCCGCCTTCCTCGGCCTGTCCGCGACCCGGTCACCGGGCCGCAAGCGCATCCGCAGAGGGCCGCTTTCGAAGCGCACGGGCACATGGGCCAATCTCACTCCCGATGAAGATCCTGTACCTGCACGGCTGGCAGTCGGTCCCCGGCGGCCTGAAGCCGACCTACCTCGAGGAACACGGCCACGAGGTGATCAACCCGCGGCTCGACGACGAGGACTTCGCGCGTGCGTTGGTCACCGCGCAGGCCGAGTTCGACCGGCACCGCCCCGAGCTGGTGGTGGGGTCCTCGCGCGGCGGCGCGGTCGCGATGAATCTCGAGGTGGGCCACACGCCATTGGTGCTGCTTTGCCCCGCCTGGCGCCACTGGGGCGAGGCCACGACAGTTCCCCACGGCACCCGGATCCTGCACTCGCCGCTCGACGAGGTCATACCCTTCGCCGATTCCGAGGCGCTCGTTCAGAACAGCGGCCTGCCGCCAGACGCCCTCATCGCGACGGGCGGCGATCACCGCCTCGCCGAACCGGAGCCGCTGGCGAGGATGCTGGAGGCCTGCGAAAGGGTCTCGGGTCAACAATGACCGTCGCAACACTCTTGGGCTGAAGGGATCCCCCAAGCCAACTGTAGTGGCACTCCGCCACCCCCACCGATGAAGATCCCCCTCCCCCGCTTGCGGGGACAAATCCGTCTGGAACGGATTTCGAACTGCAGCAGGCGGGCCCGAAGGGCGGAGGGCAGGATGCCCGGAGTAACGGTTGGGGTGGGCGCGATGAACTACCCCCTCCCCCGCTTGCGGGGGAGGGTTGGGGTGGGGGTGAGGCGTCAGGCCCGCCCCTCACCCCCGGCCCCGTTAC
>JAGTVE010000018.1 GCA_018224485.1 Thioalkalivibrio sp.
GAACTCCCCCGGTTCGAGATCGATGACCTGTGCCAGCATCATCGTCAGCAGCGCATAGGAGGCGATGTTGAACGGCACGCCCAGGAACACGTCGGCGCTGCGCTGGTACAGCTGGCATGAGAGACGGCCCTCAGCCACGTAGAACTGGAACAGCGTGTGGCAGGGGGCGAGGGCCATCTGACCGGTGCGGACGTTTTCCTGCGCCGTGCGGTTTTCGTCCGGCAGATCCGCGACATTCCAGGCCGAGACGAGGTGTCGTCGCGAATAGGGGCGCCGGCGCAGCTGCTCGATCAGTTCCGTCAGCTGGTCCACCACGCCGTCGGGCGTCGGCCAGCGGCGCCACTGAGCCCCGTAGATCGGGCCGAGGTGACCCTCTTCGGTGGCCCATTCGTCCCAGATCGTTACGCCGTGGCGATGCAGGTAGTCGAGCTGGGTGTCGCCCTGGATGAACCACAGGAGTTCGTGGATCACGGATTTCAGGTGTGTCTTCTTCGTGGTGACCAGCGGAAAGCCCGCCGCGAGGTCGAAGCGCATCTGGTGGCCAAAGACGGAACGGGTGCCGGTACCCGTGCGGTCGGGGCGGTCCTGGCCGTTGTCGTGGATGTGGCGCACGAGGTCCAGATACTGTTTCATGCCGGTCTCCTCTGAACGGGGTTCCGCCGCGACCAGGCGATCAGCGCCAGCCCGGCCACCACCAGCGGAATGGAGAGTGCCTGGCCCATCGTCAGCCAGCCGAAGGCGAGGTAGCCGATCTGCGGATCCGGTTCGCGCACGAATTCGACGAGAAACCGGAAGGTGCCGTACAACAGCAGGAACAGTCCCGAGACCATCCCGGTCGGACGCGGCTGCCGCGAGAAGAGCCACAGCACCGTGAACAGCACCAGCCCCTCGAGAAAGGCCTGATAGAGCTGCGACGGATGCCTTGGCAGATAGTCGGCCGCCGGAAACACCATCGCCCAGGGCAGGTCGGTCGGCTTGCCCCAGAGTTCGCCGTTGATCCAGTTGCCGATGCGTCCGGCCCCCAGTCCGATCGGGACCATTGGCGCAATGAAGTCCCCGATGCGCAGGAAGGGCTGACCCAGCCGGTGCGCGTACCACCACGCCGCCAGCAGCACGCCGATCAGGCCGCCGTGAAACGACATGCCGCCTTCCCAGATCCGCAACAGGGTCAGCGGATCCTGCAGCATGCTGTCGAGGTTGTAGAACAATACGTAGCCGACCCGGGCGCCGACGATCACGCCGAGGACGCCCCAGAACAGCGCATCGCCGACCTGCTGGGGCGTCATCGGCGAATCCGGCCGGCGTGCCCGGAGTACGCCGAGAAGCCAGAAGCCCGCGAATCCGACCAGGTACATCAGGCCGTACCAGTGCAGGGTGAACGGACCGATCGAGAACGCGACCGGATCGATAAAGGGGTGGACGGGCATGGACGCTTGCAGTGGCTTGGCGGACTGCGCAGTCTACCAACATTGTCGATTCGGGCGGGCGATAAACCGCGCCCGTCGGCCCAAACCCCATTTCATCCCGAGGAGCCCGATGAACCGTCTGGCCAGGGCAAGCAGCCCCTACCTGCAGCAGCATGCGGAGAATCCGGTGGACTGGTACCCCTGGGGCGAAGAGGCGCTGCAGCGCGCAAAGGCCGAGAACCGGCCGATCCTGCTGTCGATCGGGTACTCCGCATGCCACTGGTGTCACGTGATGGCCCACGAGTCCTTCGAGGATCCCGAGATCGCCCGCGAGATGAACGCGCGCTATGTGAACGTCAAGGTCGACCGCGAGGAACGCCCCGACCTGGATCGCATCTACCAGAACGCGCACATGCTGCTCGCGCGTCGACCCGGGGGCTGGCCGCTGACCGTGATACTGACGCCCGACCAGGTCCCGTTCTTTGCGGGCACCTACTTTCCACGGGAGCCCCGGCACGGGCTGCCGGCCTTCATGGACGTGCTGACGCGGGTTGCGGACTTCCTCGCCGAGCACCCCGACGAGATCGCCGCCCAGAATGCATCGCTGCAGGAGGCGTTGTCGCGGATCTACGCACCCGTCGGGGGCGCCATCCCCGGCCCGGAGGCGATCGACCGCGCCGCGGCCGAGGTGGCGGGGACCTTCGACGACAAGCATGCCGGCTTCGGTCACGCCCCCAAGTTTCCGCACCCCGCCACCCTGGAGTGGCTGGCGTGGCAGTCCGCGCGTCATGACGACACGCGTGCCGCGGAGATGCTGGGGCGGACACTCGCCGCGATGGCCGCGGGCGGGATCTTCGACCAGGTCGGAGGCGGGTTCTGCCGCTACTCGGTGGACGACTTCTGGATGATCCCGCATTTCGAGAAGATGCTCTACGACAACGGGCCGCTGCTGGGGTTGTATGCGCGGCACGCGGGGCGCGGTGATGCGCGTTCGCGGCAGGTGGTGGAACAGACCGTGGGCTGGCTTGCGCGGGAGATGGCCCATCCCGGCGGGGCCTTCTACTCCAGCCTCGACGCCGATTCCGAGGGCGAGGAAGGGCGCTTCTACGTCTGGACGCCGGAGGAGGTGCAGGCGCTGCTTGCGCCGGAGGAGTGGGAATTCGCCAGCCGGGTCTGGGGCCTGGACGGACCGCCGAACTTCGAGGGGCGCTGGCACCTGTACGAACGACTGTCCCCGGAGTCGGTCGCCGGGGCGCTCGGACTGGCGCCCGATTCGGGCGAGGTGCTGTTGCAGTCGGCACGGGAGAAGCTGCTCAGGGCACGCGCACGCCGTGTGGCACCGCACCGAGACGAGAAGATCCTGACCTCCTGGAATGCCCTGATGATCTCTGGGCTGATCCAGGCCGGGGAGAGCCTCGACCAGCCCGAATGGGTGGACCGCGCGGAGGCGGCGATGCGCGCCGTACGCGACCTCCTCTGGCACGATGGGCGCCTGCACGCGAGCTTTCGCACCGGCGCCGACACCCCGATGCCGCGCGCGTACCTCGACGACCACGCGTTGCTGCTCGCGGCGTCGCTGGATCTGCTGCGGGCGCGCTGGAGTCTGGAGTGGCTGGAGTGGGCGCGCACCCTCGCCGGGATCCTGCTGAGCGACTTCCTGGATGCCGGGGAGGGTGGTTTCTTCTTCACCGCGGCGGATCACGAGGACCTGATTCAGCGCCCGAAGGTCCATGCCGACGACGCGATGGCCTCCGGCAACGGGGTGGCCGCGCAGGCCCTGCTGCAGCTGGGCTACCTGCTGGTCGAGCCGCGCTTCATCGATGCGGCGGAGGGGGCCCTTGCCAACGGCGGGGCGCTGGCGTCCGAGGCGCCGCTGGCTCACATGAGCCTGCTGCAGGCCGCGGACATGCACCGCGATCCGCCGCCGCTGGTGATCCTGCGCGGGCCGGAGGCCGTTGCACGGAACTGGCAGAAGGCCGTGCGGGAACGCAACGGGCTGGCCTGGGTATACCGGTTGCCGGCGGAGGCCAAGGGACTGCCGCAGGCGCTGGCCGGCAAGTGTGGGCATCCGACCGCATCCGACCGGGTCGTTGCCTACCTGTGTCGGGGCACGTCCTGCGCGCCGCCCGAGTACTCCCTCGAGCAGCTGCTGGAGGCGGTCTGATGGCTGCGCAGGGTGCCGAGACCCCGGTCGTGAAGACCCTTGCCGATCTGGTGTCCGAGGCTCGGACCCGGATCCGTGAGGTCGCGCCCGATGACCTGGCCGAGTCGATGGAGCACGGCGAGCCCTGGCTGATCGTGGACGTGCGCGAGCCCTACGAGTACGAGCAGCTGCATGTACCCGGATCGGTGCTGGTTCCGCGCGGCCTGCTCGAGGGGGCGGCGGATCCGCACAGCCGGCATCGCATCGATGCCCTGTGCAATGCGCGGGAACGCCCGCTGGCCCTCCTGTGTTCAACCGGCGCGCGCTCCGCGTTCGCAGCGGTGGTGCTGGGGCAGATGGGCTTCCCGAACGTGGTGAACATCGCCGGGGGCATCCGGCTGTGGGAGAGTGAAGACCTGCCGACCGCGCGGGGGCCATGGACGGGGCCGCTCCCCTGAAGCGGACGGAGTTCCGGAGGGCCGCCCTGCGGGTGCAGGATCCGCGCGGCGCCGGTACCATCGAAGCCTGATCCTGGCGATTCAGGGTCATCACGCGAGAGGCCAATGCCGGAAACCCTACGGGCCAGCTATCGACTGCTGCGTGTCTTTCTGCATCTCGGGTACGGGATCTGGATCACTGCGCGGTACGCGTCCCCTCGCGTCCCGCGTGATGAGCGGTTTCGGCGAAGGCGCGCATGGTACCGGCGGGCGCTGAAGCTGTGCGGTGTCGAGCTGGAGATCACGGGTGAACCGATCCCCGGGAGTGCGCTGGTCGTCGGCAACCACGTGTCCTGGCTGGACATTCCGGTGCTGGGGACCCGTCTGGATGTGCGTTTCCTGTCCAAGTCCGAGGTCGCGCGCTGGCCGCTGATCGGCTGGCTCGCCCGCCGCAATGGCACGCTGTTCATCCGACGGGGTGCGCATGAGTCGGAGGCGCTGATCCGCGACATCGGCGCGGCCCTGCGTCAGGGCGATCAGGTCGCGGTCTTCCCCGAGGCGACCACCACTGATGGGAGCGACGTCCGGCGTTTTCATGCCCGCCTGTTCGCGGCCGCGGTCGACACGCTCTCCCCGGTGCAACCGGTCGCCTTCGCCTACGGGCGTGATCCCGATGGCGGTCCACCGGCAGCCGCGTTCACGGACGAGATCGGGCTGTTCCGTCATGCATGGCGGCTCCTGTCGCGCAAGCGTACCTTCGTGCGGCTCCATATCCTGCATCCGGTGCCGGTGGAGCCCGGAACCACCCGTCGCGAACTGGCATCGCGCTCGCGTGCGGTGATTCGCGCCGAGGTCGTCCTGCCCCTGCGGCACGAGGTCGCGAGCACATAGGCCCTCAGGTGCCTGCGCCACCCTTTTGACGCTGA
>JAGTVE010000019.1 GCA_018224485.1 Thioalkalivibrio sp.
CCCGAAGGTGCTGAAGGCGATGCTGCAGCGGCTGCGGGCGGCCTTGGGGGCCGGCGCCGCATAACGACCGGGGCCGGCGCCAAATCGCCGAGAGGTCTCGCCTCGCACGAGGACCGGGCATGTGGCGAAGGGGGGGTTAGGTCATCGCGGCTGGAAGCCGCTCCCACAGCTCCCGAGTCCTCGTAGGAGCGGCCTCCCAGCCCCGATTCAAAGTAGCCCCCGTGGAAGCGGCTATCCAGCCGCGATTCGACGCCGCGGCGGCCGCGCCCCGCTCAGGGCGTCTCCTCTTCCTCCGCGCCCTCCTTCTTGACCGGCAGCAGCACCTTGCGGTCCACGCCCAGCATCAGGGCGGCGGCGGCGGCGATGAAGATGGAGGAGTAGGTCCCGACGACCACCCCCACGATCAGTGCGATCGCGAAGTTGTGCAACGCGGCCCCGCCGAGCGCGAAGAGGGCGATCAGCACGATCAGCGTGGTCATACTGGTGACGATGGTGCGGGCGAGGGTCTTGTTCACCGCGTTGTTCATTACGAACTCGATGCCCTCCTTTCTCATTATTCGGAAGTTCTCGCGGATGCGGTCGTACACCACAATGGTGTCGTTCAGCGAATACCCGATCACCGCCAGCACCGCCGCGAGCACGGCGAGATCGAACTCGATCTGCGTCAGCGCGAAGAAACCCAGGGTGATGATCACGTCGTGCACCAGCGCGAGCACCGAGCCCACGGCAAAGCGCCACTCGAAGCGCACCGCGATGTAGATCAGGATCCCGAACAGCGCGTAGATCATCGCGAGCCCGCCCTGCTCGCGCAGCTCCTCGCCGACTGCGGGACCGACGAACTCCACGCGCCGCAGCTCCACGCCCTCGGGCCCGCCCGCCTGCAGGGCCCGCAGCACCTGGTTCGAGAGCGCTGCCTGATCCGGATCATCCGCACGCGGAGGCAGGCGGATCAGCACGTCGCGGGAGGTACCGAAGTACACCACCGCGGCCCGCTCGAAACCGGTCTCCTCCAGCTGCTGGCGGATCGGATCCAGTTCCACCGCCTCCGGATAGCCGATCTCGACCAGCGTGCCGCCGGTGAAGTCGATACCGAAGTTGAGCCCGCGCATGGCCAGCACCAGGACCGAAATCAGCACCACGGCGACGGAGACGGCGATCGCGATCTTGCGCTGCCCCAGGAAGTCGATGTTGGACTGGGCGAAATTCAGATGTGGAAGCATGAGCGGATTCCCGGCCTAGATGGACAGCCGCGCGAGACGTCGCTGGCGGCCGTAGGTCAGGTTGACGATGGCGCGCGTGACAACGATGGCGGTAAACATCGACACAACCACCCCGATTGAAAGCGTGATGGCGAAGCCCTTGATCGGACCGGTGCCGAACAGGAACAGCACCAGCGCCGCGATCAGCGTGGTCACGTTGGCGTCGGCGATGGTCACGAAGGCGCGTTCGTAGCCGCTCGCAATCGCCGCCTGCGGTGACATGCCGTTGCGCAGTTCCTCGCGTATTCGCTCGAAGATCAGTACGTTGGCATCAACCGCGATCCCGACCACCAGCACGATACCGGCAATCCCGGGCAACGTCAGCGTCGCCTGCAGCATCGACAGGATCGCCACGATGAAGACGAGGTTTAGGGCCAGCGCGAAGTTCGCGATCACGCCGAACACGCGGTAGTACAGCGCCATGAACAGCAGTACCGCAATGAAGCCGATCATCACCGACTGCATGCCCCGGTCGATGTTCTCCTGGCCGAGGCTCGGACCAACGGTACGTTCCTCCACGATGGACATCGGTGCGGCCAGCGCCCCGGCTCGCAGCAGCAGCGCCAGGTTGTGCGCCTCGCGGGTGCTGTCCAGCCCCGTGATCTGGAAGCGCCGACCCAGGGGCTCGTTGATCCGGGCGATGTTGATGACCTCCTCGCTCCGGCTCGTGCGCCGCACCAGTTCGCCGTCTTCCTCGACGGTCTCGGTCGCCGTCTCGATGAAGACCGTGGCCATCAGGCGGCCGACGTTCTCCGCGGTCACACGGGAGAAGATGCGCGCCCCCTGCCCGTCCAGGTTGATGAACACGGCGGGTCCGCCGGTGTCCTGCGCGATGCCCGAGGAGGCACCCGTGATGAAGTCACCGGTAAGCATCACGCGACGCTGGAGGAGCACCGGCGCACCGTTGCGCTCGTAGTAGAGGCGCGTGCCCGACGGCGTGCGACCGGTCCGCTCGGCCTCGAGCGCATCCTCCCCTTCGGCCACCATGCGGAATTCCAGCGTGGCGGTGGCCCCGAGGATCTCCTTGGCCCGGGCCGTGTCCTGCACGCCCGGAAGCTGTACCACGATCCGGCTCTCGCCCTGCTGCGCGATCAGGGGCTCCGCGACGCCCAGTTCGTCGACGCGGGTGCGCAGGGTACTGATGTTCTGCTGCAGCGCCTGGCGTCGGAGTTCCGTCAGGTGATCCGCGTTGAGACGGGCCTCGAGGGCACTGTCCGCACCCGCACCCACCTCGATGAACTCGAGCTCGCCGCGATATTCCGAACGCAGCCAGTTCAGCGCCTCGGCACGATCGTCCTCGGAGGCAAAGTTGACGGTCAGGTGCCGCGCGGAGCGCTCCACCTCGTCGAAGGCCAGGCGCTGCTCGCGCAGGCGGCCGCGGAACTCGTTGGTGTAGCGTTCCATCGCCGTCCCGATCACTGCGTTGAGGTCCACCTCCATCAGGAAGTGCACCCCGCCGCGCAGGTCCAGTCCCAGCGACATCGGCCGGCCGTTGATCGTGCGCAGCCACTCGGGCGTGGCCGGGGCCATCGCCAGCGCCACCACGTTATCGTCGTCCAGCGCGCCGCGCAGCACGTCGGCCGCCCGCAGCTGGTGATCGGAGGTGTCGAAGCGGAGCTGCAGCTGCCCCTCGCGCTCCTCCACCTCACGGGGACTGAGACCCTGGGCCGCGAGGATCACGTCGATGATCGACGTGACTTCCGGCTCCACCTCCCCGGTCCGGGAGTTCGAGACCTGCACCGCGGGATCTTCGGGGTAGATGTTCGGCAACGCGTACAGACCGCCACCGAGGATGGCGAGGACGATCAGGGCGTAGACCCAGACGGGATAGGAGTTGCGCATGGGTCTCGGTCGTCAGATGTCTTTCATGGTGCCTTTCGGCATGACCTGGGCGATCGATTGGCGCTGGATGATCACGTTGACGCCGTCCGCGAGATCGATACGGATGAAGTTCTCGCTTACCTCGGTGATCTTGCCGAGCAGCCCGCCGTTGGTGACGACCTCGTCGCCCTTGGACAGGGCCTCGACCATCGCGCGGTGCTCCTTCGCGCGCTTGCTCTGGGGCCGGATGATCAGGAAGTACATGATCGCGAAGAAGATGGCGATCATGATCAGGAATTCGATCATGCCGCCACCGGGCGCCCCTTCCTGCGCGTGGGCTGCGGAAATGAAAAAGTCCATCAGGTCACTCCATTCAACGGAATTCGTTCGGGTTCAGGCCAGGGACGCTGGCGCATCGTTTGAAGGTTGCAGACGCCGGAGGCGCCACCCCGCCGGGAAACCCGGACGTGTGTCTTCGGCCACCACTGCCGGCGCGGTGCGGCTCGGCTGCACGCAGTGCCCGAGCCAGCCGGGATTGGCCGCAAGGACGAGCACATCGCAGGATCCACGCGGTACATGGAAGATCGATGCCTTGTGAATCGCCACGTCGCCCTGCTCCTCGCGATGACGGTAAAGCCAACCGTCCCCTGGGGGTTCTGCTCTGAAGCGCGCCGCATTATGCCATAGCAGGGGCCAGCATGCCGCGAGCCGCATAGAAATCCGCGACGAAGCCATCCAGCGCACGGGCCTCCACGGCTGCACGCAGGCCGCGCATCAGCTCCTGGTAGTAATGCAGGTTGTGGATGGTCGCCAGCCGCGGGCCGAGGATCTCGTTGCACTTGTCGAGGTGCTTGAGGTAGGCCCGAGAATAGTTGCGGCAGGTGTAGCAGGTGCAGGCCGGGTCCACGGGCCCGGTGTCGTCGCGGTACCGCGCATTGCGGATGCGCAGGATGCCCTGGTGCGTGTACAGGAAGCCGTTGCGGGCATTGCGCGTGGGCATCACGCAGTCGAAGAGGTCCACGCCGCGGCGCACGGCCTCCACGATGTCCTCCGGTCGGCCGACCCCCATCAGGTAGCGCGGGCGGTCCTCCGGGAGCAGGGGCAGCGTCGCGTCGAGCGTCCGCAGCCGTTCGGCTTCACTCTCGCCCACCGACAGACCGCCGATCGCGTAGCCGTCGAAACCGATCGCCATCAGCCCCTCGGCCGAGCGCGCACGCAGCTGCGGGTACATCCCGCCCTGCACGATACCGAACAGGGCTGCCGGATTGTCGTCGTGGGCCTCCCGGGAGCGGCGGGCCCAGCGCAGGGACAGCTCCATCGAGGCCGCCGCCTCGTCCTCGGTTGCCGGCCAGGGCGTGCATTCATCGAAGATCATCACCACGTCCGAGCCGAGTTCGCGCTGCACCTGCATCGAGGACTCCGGCGTCATCAGCACGCGCTCGCCGTTCACAGGGGACTGGAAACGGACGCCCTCCTCGCTGATGCGCCGGAGCTCCGCCAGCGAGAAGACCTGGAAGCCACCGGAGTCGGTCAGAATCGGACCGTCCCAGTGCATGAACCCATGCAGATCGCCGTGGGCCCGGATCACCTCGGTACCGGGACGGAGCATCAGATGAAAGGTGTTGCCGAGGATCATCTCGGCGCC
>JAGTVE010000020.1 GCA_018224485.1 Thioalkalivibrio sp.
CAGAGCCGACCGACCGGGATCCGGTGATCATCGCGACCCACTGGCTCACTCCGGCGGAGGCGGCAGAGCGTTTCACGCTGCGCAGCCCGCTGGTGCGGCGGACCCTGCAGCGCTTCGAGGAAGGCGTCCGGCTGCCGCTGGAAAGCCTCGGCGGACTGGTGCCCGATCGGGCATGAACCGAAGTCCGAAGGTCATCCTCGGCCTGTCCGGAGGCGTCGATTCGGCGCTGGCCGGGGCACGTCTGCTCGAGGCCGGCTACCGGGTCGAAGGCCTGTTCATGAAGAACTGGGAGGACGACGACGAGCCTGGCCATTGTGCCGCCGAGGCCGATCTGGCGGCCGCGCGCGAGGTTGCGGACACGCTCGGCATTGCCCTGCACAAGGCCAATTACACGGTCCGGTACCGGGAGCGGGTTTTCGCACTGTTCCTCGCCGAGTACGAGGCGGGCCGAACCCCCAACCCGGACATTTTGTGCAATCGGGAGATCAAGTTTCCGGCACTGGTCGAGCACGCGCGCAGGCTTGGAGCCGATCACGTGGCCACCGGGCATTACGCGGACGTCCGCCACGATGCCGGTGCCTCCAGCCTGCTGCAGGCCGCCGACGCCGGCAAGGACCAGACCTACTTTCTCTGCCGCCTGACTCAGGGGCAGCTGCGTCCCGCGCTCTTCCCGCTGGGGTCGCTGCTGAAGACCGAGGTCCGCCAGCAGGCCCGCGCTCTGGGACTGCCCAACTACGCGCGCCGGGACAGCACTGGAATCTGCTTCATCGGCGAGCGCCGCTTCCGGGATTTCCTGGCGCGCTACCTCCACGCACCGGAAGGGGAGATCCGCACCCCGGATGGCCGGGTCCTGGGCAGCCACCGGGGGCTGATGTTCTACACTCCGGGGCAGCGTCAGGGGCTCGGGATCGGCGGGGTCGCCGGCGGCACGGAGTCGCCTTGGTACGTTGTGGACAAGGATACGGCGAGCAATCGTCTGATCGTCGCGCAGGGGGCCGACCACCCGCTGCTGTGTAGCCGCGGGCTGACCACCGGGGCACCACACTGGATCCGCGAACCGGCGGCATGCGGCGAGCCGCTGATGGCCAGGATCCGGCATCGCCAGCCGCTCCAGGCCGCGCACATCGTCCGGGCCGGCACTTCCGGGCTCGAGGTCGCGTTCGCGGCACCGCAGCGCGCGGTCGCGCCGGGTCAGTCCATCGTCTTCTATCGAGGCCCGGAATGCCTCGGCGGAGCGGTGATCGCTACGCGGTCACGCGAGCCGGCCGACGCAGTTCCGGTATAGTGGCGGCCGTGTTCAACCTACCACCCAGCGGGATACGCGATTCTTGGAGCGAAGCGACTACAACCGAGCCCTGGCCCTCGCGGCCATCTTCCAGACCGCGTCGCTGGTGAAGGATCTCGCCTGGCGTGGCCAGTGCGACGATCACGAGTTCGAGATCATGGTCGGCAGCCTGTTCGCCTTCGACGCCGATACGCCCTCCGAGATCTTCCGCGGCGAGGCCAACCTGCGCAACGGGCTGGAGCGGATCGACGTGCAGCTGAAATCCGGCGGAAAGCCGCCGGACATGGAGATCACGCGCTACGCAATCGGCCTCATCTTCCTCGAACGCAAGCTGCAGGCACGACCGGACGTGCTCTCCGCCCTCGGTGACGGACTGAAGGCCGCCGAGAGGCAGGTCGAGTACTTCAACCTGGCCCACGACAGCGTGATCGCCCGGCTCGCCGAGGTCTACCAGGAGACGATCTCGCCGCTGGGCCCTCGGATCATCGTGCAGGGAGAGCAGACCCATCTCTCCAATCCGAACGTCGCCTCACGCATCCGCGCCGCGCTGCTCGCCGGCATCCGCGCCGCCGTGCTCTGGCGCCAGGCCGGGGGTTCACGCTGGAAACTCCTGTTCGGGCGCAACCGTCTGATACAGGAGGCGCGCGACCTCCTGCACCGACTCAATACCTGACCCCAGGGAGCCGACACCATGACCGCACCCACCGACAAGTTCACCCGGAGCCTGAACGCCGGCGGCCGCGAGTGCGGCATCGTCCCGATCACCGAGGACCGGCGGGCCGCGAGCCTGCCCTACTCACTTAAGATCCTGCTGGAGAACCTGCTCCGCTTCGAGGACGGCCGCACCGTGCGCGCCAGCGACATCGAGGCCGTGCTGGACTGGGATCCCGCGGCGGAGCCCGCGCAGGAGATCGCCTTCCGCCCCGCGCGGGTTCTACTCCAGGACTTCACCGGCGTGCCCGCGGTGGTGGATCTCGCCGCGATGCGGGATGCGATGGTCGCTCTCGGCGGCGACCCGGCGAAGATCAACCCGATGCAGCCGGCCGAGCTGGTGATCGACCACTCGGTGCAGGTGGACGCCTACGGCAACGTGAACGCGCTGCAGCTCAACGCCGAGCTCGAGTACTCCCGCAATCGCGAGCGCTACAGCTTCCTGAAGTGGGGTCAGCAGGCCTTCTCCACCTTCAAGGTCGTGCCGCCGGACACCGGCATCGTGCATCAGGTTAACCTGGAGTACCTCGCCCGCACCGTGTTTGTCGAGGACCGGCCCGACGGGCGCTGCGTCGCCTATCCGGACACCCTGGTCGGAACGGACTCGCACACGACGATGATCAATGGCCTCGGCGTGCTGGGTTGGGGTGTTGGCGGCATCGAGGCCGAGGCGGCGATGCTCGATCAGCCCATCTCCATGCTGATTCCGCAGGTCGTCGGGTTCAGGCTCTCCGGACGGCTGTCCGAGGGGGCGACCGCCACCGACCTGGTGCTGGTGATCGTGGAGAGGCTGCGCAAGCACGGGGTGGTGGGCAAGTTCGTCGAGTTCTTCGGCGACGGTCTCGCGCACCTGCCGCTGGCGGATCGTGCGACCATCGCGAACATGGCGCCCGAATACGGCGCCACCTGCGGCATCTTCCCGATCGACGGTGAAACAATGGAGTACCTGCGCCTCACCGGCCGCGATCCGCAGCACATCGAACTGGTCGAGGCCTACGCCCGGGCGCAGGGTCTGTGGCGCGAGGACGGAGCACCGCAGGCGCGCTACACGGATGTGCTGGAACTGGATCTCGGCACCGTGGAGCCGAGCCTGGCCGGCCCGCGGCGGCCCCAGGACCGCCTGCGTCTGAGCGAGGTGGGAACTCGCGTTTCAGGCATGATCGACACAATCCTGAAGGAACGGGCCTCTGCCGCGGCCGAGCCGGAGGAGGCGGAACGCTTCGAGGCCGAAGGCGGCCATACCGCCGTCGGCGTGGAGCACCAGGCGGTCGCCACCACGTCACGGACAAGGGTCACCATGAACGGCGAGGACTTCACCCTCGACCACGGGGACATCGTGATCGCGGCCATCACCTCCTGCACCAACACCTCGAACCCCTCGGTGATGCTGGCCGCCGGCCTGGTCGCGCGCAATGCCCACGAACGGGGCCTGAAGGTGAAGCCATGGGTCAAGACCTCGCTGGCACCGGGGTCCAAGGTGGTCACCGAGTACCTGCAGCATTCCGGCCTGCTGACCGACCTCGAGGCACTGGGCTTCCACCTGGTCGGTTACGGCTGTACCACCTGCATCGGCAACTCGGGCCCGCTGCCCGAACCGATCAGCGAGGCGGTGCTGAAGGACGACCTGATCGTCAGCTCGGTGCTGTCCGGAAACCGCAATTTCGAGGGGCGAATCCACTCGGAGGTGCGCATGAACTTTCTCGCATCCCCGCCACTGGTCGTCGCCTATGCGCTGGCCGGGACCACCGCCATCGACCTGCAGAACGACCCGATAGGCGAGGACGCCCTCGGCAGGCCGGTGCACCTGCGGGACATCTGGCCGAGCAACGCGGAGATCCAGGCCGCCGTGACCGGCAACGTGAACGCGCAGAGCTTCCGGAGCATCTATAAGGACATCTACCGCGGCGAGGACCGATGGATGCGCCTCACCGCGCCCGAAGGGCAGCGCTTCGACTGGCAGGAGGAATCGACCTACGTGCGGAATCCGCCGTATTTCGAGGGCATCACGATGGAGCCCGCGCCACTGACCACGATCGAGGGCGCACGCGTACTGGCGCTGCTTGGCGATTCGGTCACCACCGACCACATCTCACCGGCAGGATCGATCCACCCGGAAGGCCCGGCGGGGCAGTACCTCGCGGGCAAGGGCGTAAAGACCGCCGACTTCAACTCCTACGGCTCCCGACGCGGCAACCATGAGGTGATGATGCGCGGCACCTTCGCCAACGTGCGCCTGCGCAACCTGCTCGCACCCGGCACCGAGGGCGGCGTGACGCTGCATCTGCCGGACGGCCGGGAGATGCCGATCTACGACGCCGCAATGCGCTACCAGGACGAAGGCGTGCCGCTCGTGGTCATCGCCGGCAAGGAGTACGGTACCGGCTCTTCGCGGGACTGGGCCGCGAAGGGGACGCTGCTGCTCGGCGTGAAGGCGGTGATCGTCGAGAGCTTCGAACGCATCCACCGCTCGAATCTCGTCGGCATGGGCGTGCTCCCGCTGACCTTCCTGCCGGGGGAGAATGCCACTTCGCTGGGGCTGACCGGGCGCGAGGTCTTCAGCATCGAGGGCCTCGACGAGGGCCGTGCCTCCCGGGTCACCGTCCGCGCGATGCGCGACGACGGATCGCTGACCGAGTTCCAGGCCCGGGTTCGCCTCGACACGCCCCAGGAGATCGACTACTTCCGTCACGGCGGCATTCTGCCTTACGTGTTGCGGCAACTCGCAGCCTAGGGTTAAAGTCCGGAGCGCTCGTTTGCGCCCGGGCGCTGATCGCACCCGGAAACGGCGCAGGGGGAGTTCCAGCCGATGCAGTGCAACAGGGGCGGGCGTCTGCAAGCCGGTCGATCTGCGGGGGTGATCCTCGGGATCGTTCTGGGCGCGACCACGATCCTTCTCGGCGCCTGCAGCGCGGAGGATCCGACCGGGACGCAGGCGGCTCCACCGGCGGGCGTCACGGTCGTGCAACTGAAGACCGAACCGGTCACGGAGACCCGCGAATTCGTCGGACGCGTATCCGCGGCCGAGCGGGTCGAGATCCTCGCCCGTGTCCAGGGATTCCTCGAGGAACGCTTGTTCCGCGAGGGCCAGACCGTGACTGTCGGCGATCCCCTGCTCCGGATCGAGTCCGACGCCTACGAGGCGGCGGTCGCACAGCGCGAGGCGGATGTAGAACGGGCCCGCGCCGAAGCCGAGAACGCGAAGGCGCAATTGCTCCGCGGCGAGGAGCTCGTGCGCAACAACGATATCTCCCGCGCACGCGTCGATGAGCTGCGCGCCGCGGAGGCCATCGCGAGCGCCGGGATCGCGCAGGCGGAGGCCGGGTTGAAGGCGGCGCGGCTGAATCTCGAATACACCGAGATTCGGGCCCCGATCGACGGGCGCATCGGACTCTCGCGGTACACGGTCGGCAATCTGGTCGGCCCCGAGGCCGGTGTGCTCGCGACGGTGGTGCAATTGGATCCGATCGACGTGCAACTCCCCCTTCCCCAGCGGGAACTGCTGGAGTACCGCCGGGCGGTGCTCGATCACGGGGGCGATCCCGCCGCAGTCATGGTCCACCTGCGGCTCGCCGACGGCAGCCGCTACGGCCAAGGTGGAACAGTGGATTTCGTCGACGTCACCGTGGACCCCGGAACCGACTCCGTGCTGGTGCGATCCCGGCTGCCGAATCCCGACGGGCTCCTGGTGCCGGGCCAGTTCGTGACCGTGATCCTCGAGATCGGAGAACCGGAGACGGCATTGCTGGTGCCCCAGTCATCGCTGCAGATGGACCAGCTGGGGCTGTTCGTACTGGTCGTGGACGACCAGCAGCAGGTCGCAGTGCGCCGGGTCACCACAGGCCAGCAGGTCGGCGGGCGCGTGGTCGTGCAATCGGGGCTGTCGGAAGGCGACCGGGTGGTGGTGGAGGGTGTGCAGAAGGTGCGACCCGGGCAGAGCGTCACGGCGACGCCCTGGCAGCCGCCGACATCGGACTGAGACGCGATGTTCTCGCACCTCTTCATCGACCGGCCGCGGCTGGCGATCGTGATCTCGGTACTGATCACGCTCGCGGGCCTGATCGCCCTCACCCGTCTCCCGGTCGCGCAGTTTCCCGACATCGTGCCACCGCAGGTGCAGGTCTCCGGCTTCTACCCGGGCGCCAGCGCGGAGGTCGTGGAGTCCACCATCGCCCAGCCGGTGGAGGGCAAGGTGAACGGCGTGGACAACATGCTCTACATGAAGTCCACGGCGACCAACGCCGGGTTCTATTCACTGACGGTCACCTTCGAGCTCGGCACCGATCCGGACATCAACACCGTGAACGTGCAGAACCGGGTGGCACTGGCCGAGGCACAGCTCCCGGAGGAGGTGAAGCGCCAGGGCCTGACGGTGCGCAAGAAGTCCTCCGCGCTGCTGCAGCTGGTGGCTTTGCACTCCCCGGAGCAAACCTACGATGGCCTGTTCCTGAGCAACTACGCGACCATCAACCTGCTTGACACGCTCGCGCGCGTGCCCGGCGTCGGGGAGGTCTCGCTGTTCGGGGTGCAGGACTACAGCATGCGCATCTGGCTTGACACCGCGCGCCTGACCGCGCTCGGCCTGACGCCCACCGACGTGGTGCAGGCCATCCGTGCCCAGAACGTGCAGGCGGCGGTCGGCCGCATCGGCGCGCAGCCGATGACCGACGACGCCCAGTTCCAGATCACCCTGCAGACCCGCGGTCGCCTGTCCGAGGTGGAGGAATTCGAGGAGATCGTGGTGCGCGCGAACCCCGACGGCTCCACCGTGCGCGTGCGGGACCTCGGCCGGGTGGAACTCGGAGCGAAGAGCTCCGACGCGCAGGCGCGGCTGAACGGCAGCGATACGGCCGGGATCGGGATCTACCAGGCACCCGGGGCCAACGCCCTGGCGGTTGCCGAGGGCGTGCGCGCCGCGATGGAGGATCTCGCCGAGCGTTTCCCCGAGGACCTGGACTACCGCGTGGTCTATGACACCTCGGAGTTCGTGAGCGCGAGCCTGGAGAAGGTCGTGCATACCCTCTTCGAGGCCTTCGTGCTCGTGGTGCTGGTGGTCTTTCTCTTCCTCGGGAGCATCCGGGCCACCCTGATTCCGATGATCGCGGTGCCGGTGGCCCTGGTCGGCAGCTTCGCCTTTCTGCTGATGCTGGGCTTCTCGATCAACACGATCTCGTTGCTCGCGGTGGTGCTCGCGATCGGCATCGTGGTGGATGATGCCATCGTGGTGGTGGAGAACATCGAGCGCATCATGGAGGAGGAAGGTCTGGCGCCGCGGGAGGCCGCGAAGAAGGCGATGACCCAGATCACTGGCCCGATTCTCGCGATCACGCTGGTGCTGCTCTCCGTGTTCGTGCCGGTGGCCTTCATTCCCGGGATCACCGGACAGATGTTCCAGCAGTTCGCCGCGGTGATCGCCTTCGCGATGGTAATCTCCGCGGTGAACGCACTGACCCTCTCCCCCGCCCTGAGTGCACTGCTGCTGAAACGCGCGGAGCACCGGCGCGGTCCGATGCGCTACGTGCTCGGCGGGATCGATCGCGTACGCGACGGCTACGCTTCGGTGGTGGCCCGCATCGTGCGCATATCCGCCGTTGCCGGCGTGATCGTGCTGGTCCTCGGATTCGGCAGCTTCGGCCTGTTCAAGGCCACTCCTACCGGCTTTCTGCCCCAGGAGGATCAGGGGGCCTACATGGCCGAGATCCAGCTTCCACAAGGCGCCTCGGTGAGCCGGACCCTCGAGGTGGTCAAGCAGGTGGAGGCGATCGCCGCGGAGGACCCGGCGGTGGAGGATGTGCTGTCGGTTGTCGGCTTCAGCATCCTCGACGGCGCGGTCCAACCGAACAGCGCCTTCCTGGTCGGCCGCCTGAAGCCCTACTCCGAGCGCACGACCGAAGACCTCAAGGTGGAAGCGGCGATCCGTCGGCTCGCGGTACAGGGCAATGCGCTTCCCGGTGCACGGGTGTTGCCGTTCAACCTGCCCCCCGTGGTCGGCCTCGGCACCGGCGGCGGATTCGAACTGCAGCTGCAGGACCTGCAGGGGCGGCCACCGGAAGAACTCGCCGCCGCGATGCGCGCGCTGGTCTTCGCCGCAAACCAGCACCCGGATCTGGGTGCCGTCTACTCCACATGGGCGACGGACAACCCGCAGATCTACCTGCACATCGACCGCGACAAGGCACAGGCCCTCGGTGTGCAGATCGGAGATGTCTTCTCCGCGCTGCAGGCCACGCTGGGCGGCGCCTACGTGAATGACATCAACCGCTTCGGCCGCGTGTGGCAGGTGAACGTTCAGGGTGAAATGGGAGACCGCGCGCGCGTGGACGACATCTTCCGCATCCACGTCCGCAATCGCCAGGGCGACATGGTCGCACTGCGCGCGCTGGTGGAGCCGGAACTGATCCTCGGCCCGCAGTCGCTGCAGCGCTACAACAATTACCGCAGCGTGACCGTCAGTGGCGGACCCGCACCGGGACGCAGTTCGGGCGACGCGCTGGCCGCTATGGAGACGGTATCCGCCGAGACCCTGCCCGCCGGGTTCGGCCACGAGTGGACGGGCACCGCGCTGCAGGAGCAACAGGCCGGCGGCCAGACGGTGATCGTGCTGGCGCTGGCGGTGCTGTTCGCCTATCTCTTCCTGGTCGCCCTGTACGAGAGCTGGTCCATGCCGGCTGCGGTGCTCCTGTCCGTGGTGGTCGCGGTCGTGGGTGCGATGCTGGCGCTGTGGGTCACGGGGCTCTCGAACGATCTCTATGCGCAGATCGGGATCGTGGTGCTGATCGGCCTGGCGGCGAAGAACGCGATCCTGATCGTGGAGTTCTCGATGGAGGAGCGGCGCCAGGGCGTCCCCATTCTCGACGCGGCAACCAACGGGGCCCGGCTGCGCATCCGCGCTGTATTGATGACCAGCTTCGCCTTCATCATGGGGCTGGTGCCGTTGATCACCGCCACCGGCGCCGGCCAGGCCAGCCAGCGGGGCGTGGGTACGGCCGTCTTCGGCGGCATGCTCGCGGCCGCTCTGGTCGGCGTATTCCTCATCCCGATGCTTTACGTGCTCTTCCAGCGGCTGCGCGAGCGCATCCACGGACCGAGACGAACCGCGGAGCCGGAGCCGGCGAGCAACCCCTGATGGTCCGTACGCGGCCCGCCTCCGCGCTTTCCGCAGGAAGAGGCACCGCGGGCCACCCGTTCCTTACCGCGGACCGGTGAGTCCCATCGGGTCCAGCAGGTCCGCCAGCCGCTCGCGTTCGATCCCGGTCTCCTCGGCGGCGACGTCGAGGATCGGACGCCCGGTCTGATAGGCCAGCTTCGCGATACGGGCACCGGCCTCGTAGCCGATCTCGGCATTCAGGGAGGTCACCAGG
>JAGTVE010000021.1 GCA_018224485.1 Thioalkalivibrio sp.
ACGCCGGCGACCACCGGACTGCCATCGTCTGCAGACGCCTGTGCCGGCATCATGCCGATCATGGCCGTCAGCGCCAGTACATACAGCCAGCGATACATAACGCCCCGCCACCCCGTTGTTTGGCCAGAACGCGGAAGTGCCCGGTAATCCAGCCTGCCGGCAGGGATTCATGGAACAACGCCACCTTGGCACCGACCCTGAACCCAAGTCGTCCCGCGAAAGAAAAGCGCGTCAGTATAGGAAGGCGCCTCCGACCGCACAGTCGAAAAAGTGCACGCCGACGGGCGGTCTCGGCCGGTACGCCCGGCACGGATCCCTCATCGGGGTGGCCACGTGCCTTCGAACTGAATACCCTGTTGCCAGACGTACGAAACGGGCGTCGGGAGAGCGCGAGTTGAATGAACTGAACGAAATCCGCTGCCGTTCGGCGGAACAACTGCAGGAGGCCCTCGGATACATCTGGGATGTCGAGATCACGCAATCCGAGCCCGGCCCGATCGAAGCGACACTCACCGCCACCCAGGCGGGGGACTGTCACATCTACACAAGCGTTTGCAATCGAGCCCTGCTGTGCACGGGAGGGCGTTCCGAGGACTTCTGGACGATATCACCCCTTACGCGCCAGTGTGTCGGCGGCCGTTTTCGCGGACAGGCGCTGGACGAAGGCCAGATTCTGGTGCTCGACCCGGGGGGGGAGGTGTACCAGCAGATAGCCGCCGATCACTGCCAGCAGGCGATCTCGATTCCCGTCGATCTTGCGGAACGGATCGCGCAGGCCGAGCACCAGACCTCGGCGGAGTCGATGTGGGAAAGCTGGTGTCTGAAGACCGATCCGCGCGTCACGGACCACGTGGCGCGGATGCTCGAGCGACATCTGTCGGCGCCGCCGCCGGGCGGTGCCGAAACACATACCGGGGTTGATCTCGCAGGCAGAGTGATCGCGCTGGTCCAGGAGGCCCGACAGGCCCGTCAGGCCCGGTCGAGCCTGGCCCAGCGCCGGCGCATCGTTCGCCGGGCCGAGGAGCTGATACGGGATCGACTGGACAACCCGCCGAGCGTGACCGAGCTCTGCGAGGCAACGCATGCAAGCCGGCGCCTGCTCTTCTACGCCTTCAGCGAGCTGCTCGGACGATCACCCGCCGCACACTCCAAGATACTACGGCTGCACGCCGCGCGGCGCCGCATCCTGGCCAGGAGCGGCGAGCGCTGCGTGCAGCAAGTCGCCTTTGACCTCGGATTCTGGCACCCTGGGCAGTTCGCCATCGACTACGCCAGAGTGTTCGGCGAAGCCCCCAGCAAGACCCGCCTGCAAGGCGGTCGGGACGGCTGAACGGCCTTCCGCCTGAAACGGGTCACGCCGACGCGGCTGTCGATGAGCCATTAGCATTTCCGTCGCCGCGCGGGTTGCCGCACCACCCTCTTCCCATGGTGAACCCGAACGTCGCAGACCACGGAGTGACATGGTCTACGCCTACGCCACAATACTGACCATACTCAATCTCGCGTTCTGGCTCTCGATCCTGTTCGGTCTGCCCGGAACCTGGCTGATGATCATGGCGGCCGCGGCCACGGACTGGTGGCTCGCCGACACCACCATGTTCGGCTGGCCCGTACTCCTGACCGCGATCGTGCTCGCAACCATCGGCGAGATCCTCGAATTTTTCCTGAGCGCTGCGGGTTCCCGCGGTGCAGGCGGGACCCGGCGTGCCGCGGCGCTCGCGATCGCCGGCGGCATCGTCGGCGCCATTGCCGGTACCGCCTTTCCCGTCCCGCTGCTGGGGACGCTGATCGGCGCGTCACTTGGCGCCTTCGCCGGTTCCCTGCTGGGCGACCTCTGGGCTGGCCGGCCCGTCCTGCACAGCATCGAGGCCGGGAGGGGAGCCGCCGCCGGGCGCTTCTGGGGCACGGTCGCCAAGATGGTCGTGGGCGGAGCCATTGTTGGGATTCTCGGAGTTGCCGCGTTTTTCTGAATCCTGACGGGAGTCGATGTCAGAAGGGCGGACGCCGTGCCCTGCCCCGCTGCGGTTTACGCGTCTTCCCGGACCGACCCGGCAACCGCCTGCAGGATGTGCATCGGACCCGCCGACCGGATCACCTCGAGCTGCCCGCGGTCCTTCACGAAGAACGATCCGGCAAACCCTAGGGCATTGACCGAGACCCCGCGGAAGAACTCCTCCGACCGCGGCACCACGAGCATCCAGTCATCCGCGACCAGCAGATTGTAGGGGGCGGACTGGCGCACCCCGCCGTCGGAACCGTCGCCTTCGATCCCGACCTCAGCCAGGAGCTCCCGGTAGAGGGTACCGGCCTGCTCGGCAGCCTCGGTCGGCGCCGCTGCGACCGGCTGGTCGAGCCGGGCGAAGGCATGTGCGAAGGGCAGATCGGGACAGCGTCCGACGCTGTCGCGTGACACAACATCCATCAGGGGCTGCATCGGGAACGCCGGACCGTCCGGCTCGAACGGCAGAGGCACAAGCTGAAGATGCTTGTGCGGCTGGCTGGCCCCGGCGACCGTCCCACCATTGTAGAAACCGAGCGAGGGGTACTCGGCCATGCAGGCGAACAATGCCCGAAGGTCCCCGGGGCTCAGCAGGGTTTTCTGAGGCTCGAAGGCACGGGTGACAATCAGCAGGTGACGCTCGAGGACATTGAACTTGTTGAGCACGGCGAGATGGCGGCTCGAGACCTCGGCGACCGTGAGCGCCGGCTCCGGGGGGAGAAAGGGGTTGGCCGGGCGGCGCTGTCCGCCCGCCCCACGCCTGCCAGCCTCCTTGTGCTTGAGGCTCGCGACCACCCGGACCAGGAAGGATACCCCCGCGTCCGTGATGCGCGCCTGCTCGGTCTCAATCGGGAACAGCGCACCGTCCGCAAGCGCCCGGCGGGTCGCTTCGTCCACCGCCTCGGCCAGGCTCCCCGGTTCGAGCAGGATCTCGGTATGCATCTCGCCCTCGTCGGAATCCGCTCTCCGCCCCCGGCGGATTTGCGAAGAGGCCCACAGCCCGGAAGCCCTGGCGGCCCCATCGTCTGCAGGATGGCTCCCAGAGATCCACCTTTCACGGAGGTACTGGAATTCCGTTCAGCGGCCGGGTGCCGGCTTAACGAAAAAGGCGCCCGCAAGCGCCTGTTTTCAGTACGTATCTGGCGGAGAGAGAGGGATTCGAACCCTCGATGGGCTTTTGACCCATACTCCCTTAGCAGGGGAGCGCCTTCGACCGCTCGGCCATCTCTCCGACGGGCT
>JAGTVE010000022.1 GCA_018224485.1 Thioalkalivibrio sp.
CATGACAGTTGGATGGACTGAAATGATTCTGGGGCGGTGCCGCTGAACGCGCAGGGAATCCCACCGACTGCTAAGCGGGAGCGTGTGCGCGAAGCGCGCTGACTTCATGCCCATCAGCACGCCGTCCACACATCCGATCGATGGGTCGGCTGCAGTCCTGATCGCCTAAACACCGCTCGTAGTCGTGGCCTTCTGGCTCGGCGCAGGAAGCGCGGACTGGCGCCCCTCTCGGGCCTTCTCGATCCTCGACACCGTCGATGATCGGTTCTCGCGGGTCAGTAGCGGTGTTGGGGAAGATGCTGTGCTGCGTGCAGCTGGTGCGTCGGGAGCCGTCCGCTCGGCCTTGTCGGAATCCGGCACGGGGGCTAGCCAATCGGATTGCGCACTCGCAGGCGCGAAGTCCTCGACGGCTTCACGAAGCACCGCGTAGGCCCGCTCCGGATCCACGGACTGCTCCGCCTGCTGCAGCCGTTAAAGGATCTCTTGGACGCGCTCCGCGCCCAGTGCCTCCTCCTCCGCCCGCATGATCTTGGGATGGGCGGTCCCGGTGGCATTCTCGCCGATCAGCAGTTCCTCGTAGAGCTTCTCGCCCGGCCTGAGCCCGCTGAACTCGATGCGGATGTCACCCCCCTGATTCTGATCGTCCTGGACGCGCAGGCCGTGGAGACGAATCATCCGGCGCGCCAGGTCCACGATGCGCACCGGTTCCCCCATATCGAGCACGAAGACCTCTCCCCCCGTCGCCATCGCCCCGGCCTGGACGACCAGCTGCGAGGCCTCGGTCACGGTCATGAAGTAGCGCGTGATATTCGGGTGGGTGACGGTGACCGGGCCACCGCGGCCGATCTGCTCATGGAAGACGGGAATCACGGATCCCGACGAGGCCAGTACATTGCCGAAACGCACCATCGCGAAGATGGTCGGGCCGCTGCGCGCCGCCAGATCCTGGAGTACGAGCTCCGCGAGTCGTTTCGTTGCCCCCATCACGCTGGTCGGGCGAACTGCCTTGTCGGTGCTGATCAGCACGAAGCGCTCGACGCCGCATTCTGCGGCCGCCTCGGCGAAGATCTGGGTACCGAAGACATTGTTCCGTATGCCTTCCAGGATGTTCTGTTCGACCATAGGGACGTGCTTGTAGGCCGCCGAGTGGAACACGGTCTGCACTCCGAAGCGCCGCATCACCGCCCGCACACGCTGGGCGTTGCAGACCGATCCCACAATTGGGATCAGCTGGCACGAAAGCCCCCGGCTCTCCGCAACACTGCGCAGTTCGCGCTCGATCGCGTACAAGGCGAATTCGTGGTGATCGTAGAGGACGAGTGTGCGGACCCCCTCGGCGACGGCCACGCGGCACAGTGCCGAACCGATCGAGCCCCCCGCTCCCGACACCATGATCACGCGTCCACGCAGGCTACGCGACATCAGGTCCGGAATCGGCGGGACCGGATCCCGGCTCAGCAGGTCGCCGATGTCGACATCACGCAACTGGGCGAGACTGGCGCTCCCGGTCAGAAGCTCCTCCGTGTTGGGCACCGTCTGCACGTGGATGGGGAAGGCCTCGAGCTGAGTCAGGATCCGCCTGCGGGAGCCGCGGCTCGCGGAGGGGATCGCGAGCAGGATCCGGCGCACAGGGAACAGCTCCAGGAGCTCGGGAATGCGCGCTGGATCGTAGATCTCGATACCGTCGATCAGGCTCCCGTGCAGCGTCGGATCCTCGTCCACGAAGGCCACGGGTTGGAAGCGGCCGGCAACCCGTAGGCTGGTCGCGAGGTGGGCGCCGGCAGCGCCCGCGCCGTAGACGATCACCGGTTCCGCGATACTCGCCCCGCGGCCCAGCAGCCAGTGGTACGCGGCCCGGACCAGGAAGCGAACGCCACCCACCGAAACGAAGGCGATGACCGCGAAGGAGACCGGAACGGCGCGAGGAATGGCCGTTTGCACCAGCCCCGCCACGCTGAAGATCAGCAGGGCCAGCAGCGAGACCCCGGCCGCCACCGACCATATGGCCCGCGTGCCCATGAACCGAACCACCGTCCGATAAAGGCCCAGGCGGGAGAAGATCAGCACACCGATCACGGCCGTTGCCGGGAACAGCCACCACACCTCGGCCATCGGCGCCGGCAGGGTCTCCGCGAAGCGCATCACGTACGCGCCCCAGAGCGCGGCCGGAAGCAGGAGCAGGTCGGCCCCAATCATCAGCCAACGTTTGCGATCCCTCGGTAATGTGAGCAGCTGGGTTAGCGAAGTCTTCATCCCTTGTCTTCGTGTGGCTTGGCTGTGGGAAGTGTGAATTCTTTTCTCATTCAGCGCAAGGACATATGTGCACTTCTGACAGCGAAATCGCGATTTTTCATAAGCATAGGCTCATCAATACTCCTCTTAAGCACGAATCCTCCACAGCGACGAAACGTCATCCTCGCGAGGGCCAGAGGCCCGCGGCGATCCAGGGCGCAGAGGCTTCCCAGGGCCCCGATGGATTATTCGCTGCGCTCACCCTGCGGGCCAGCCTTCGGCTGTTCAATGCGCTACGCGCATTAGTGCCGCGCTACCCCCGCAATGACCGAATCACTCGCTGCGGAGGACTCGCGCCAACCAGTCGATGCTGCAAGGCCCCGTTCAAAGATTGACCCCGCCCCTGCGGCCGAGCGGGCCGGGCCATCGGAAGCACCCGGGTCCTCTGGACTTTCCCTCGGATGCGGGCTTGTGTATCGTTCGCGACCCCCAGCAGCCATCCCGGAGGTCCGCCCATGCACCCGATGCTCAACACCGCCGTGAAGGCCGCCCGGGCCGCCGGGCGCGTGACCACGCGTGCCTGGGATCGCATCGACACGCTGAACGTCCGGGAGAAGTCGACCAACGACTTCGTCAGTGAGGTGGACCTGCAGGCGGAGCAGACGATCGTGCAGATCCTGCGGCAGGCGTACCCGGATCACGGGATTCTGGCCGAGGAGGGCGGGCACCAGGCGGGGGACGACTATGTCTGGGTGATCGATCCCCTGGACGGTACCACGAATTTCCTGCACAAGGTGCCCCACTTTGCGGTCTCGATCGCGCTGAAGCACCGGGGGCGGCTGGAGCAGGGGCTGATCTACGATCCGTTGCGCGAGGAGCTGTTCACCGCGACGCGGGGCGCCGGCGCCTTTCTGAACGACCGGCGCATTCGGGTGACGGATCGGCCGGACCTGCACGGGGCGTTGCTGGGCACCGGGATTCCGTTCCGGGAGGAGCAGAACCTGGAGAAGTACCTGAAGACGCTGGCGGCGATGATCGTGGATACCGCGGGCGTGCGGCGCCCGGGTTCGGCGGCACTGGATCTCGCCTATGTCGCGGCCGGGCGCTTTGACGGGTTCTGGGAGCTGGGCCTGCGGGACTGGGACATGGCTGCGGGCGTCCTGCTGATACAGGAGGCCGGCGGGCTGGTGAGCGACTGGGAGGGAAAGCCGGACGTGTTTCGGCGCGGCGACGTGGTGGCCGGGAACCCGAAGGTGCTGAAGGCGATGCTGCAGCGGCTGCGAGCCGCCTTGGGGGCCGGCGCCGCATAACGACCGGGGGCAGCGCCAAATCGCCGAGAGGTCTCGCCTCGCACGAGGACCGGGCATGTGGCGAAGGGGGGGTTGGGTTATCGCGGCTGGAAGCCGCTCCCACAGCTCCCGAGTCCTCGATAGGGGTCGGGAAGGAATGACCCTCCCCGCCCTCCGAACCGTGCGTGCGGTTCTCCCGCACACGGCTCTCCAGTCGGTGGTTTCATCATCGTGATCGGCTCGCCAGAG
>JAGTVE010000023.1 GCA_018224485.1 Thioalkalivibrio sp.
CCGAGGGTCGAGGTCCGGTCTGCGTTGCCGCCCACAGGGATTCGAACCCATCAGGATCCGTGACCCACTCGAAGCGCGTCTCGGTCTGCAGGCTTTGCTGGCCCTGTGCCAGAACAGTGATCGACAGTTCCTCCTCCGGGATCGGTGGGCCCAGGCAGCCCGCCACCAGCAGCGGAAGCGCGAGAATCAGGAATCGGTGCATCGGCGGCTCCAGTATCCGTCTTGCGGGCAACTCGGAAGGGCAGGTCGCCATCGGACCACCATACCGTTTCTGCCGCGCACCCGCTCCCCTTCAGCACAGGTGGGAGAGGGGAGGCAGGCCGGATCCTCACGCTAACTCGTGCTGCCCAGCCAGAAGCCCACCGAGCGGTCCAGAAACTCCTTCCAGGTCATGTAGTGTGAGCCGTCACAGGAGAAGGTGAGGCTGATCATGCCGTTGAATAGATTGATCGAGGAGGAGCGCAGGTAGACCGTTTCATCGGCGAAGCGCAGGGCCTTCAGGTTCTCGAGGATCCCCGGGATCGCCTCCGCCGGCATCAGGGCATTGTCCGGATAGGGCATCCGGGGGAAGGCGAGGCAGGTGTCCGGGTCGCTCAGGGCGTCGTGGGTCAGGAGGCGGTAGCGGTACGGGTCCTCGAGCGTCCACACGGTCGCCCGGCTGCTCGAGAAGTGCAGCACGCACTGGAACACGCCGCGTTCGCTGAACAGCTCCTCCAGAACGGAAAGCACGCTGTCCATGTCCCGGTCCATCAGGCTCTCGGTGCGCGTCTGCAGGAACAGCGTGTCGCGGATCGACGGGTCGCCCTTGATCTGCCGCCACTCGGTCGGTTCCTCGTACAGGTCCCCGGTATGCGGCAGGTTACGCAGGTCGAAGTCCGCCCCGAGGAAGCCCAGCGCGGTCCCGTCGGCGTCGCGAACCAGTTGCAGTGCCGTGAGCGAGGGGCGGCGCCCGATCAGGCTGATGTAGGCCTCGGAGAGCAGAAAGCCGTCCGCAGGCACCAGCTCCTTCATGTACGGCCGCTGCGAGCGGTCCCGCCCGAAGTGCTCCGGCACCAGGCCCGCGTGCGACACGTTGTCGCAGATCTGGATCCCCCCCGTGTTCACGGCGTACAGATACGTGCACTGCGGAAGTTCCCGGATCGATTTCTGCAGGACCCTGGTCACGGGACCGCGTTCCGGCCAGGCACTGCAGAGATGCCGTGCGATGCGATCCAGCGGTTCGTGCAGCTCCTGTTGCAGCCGTCGGCGCTGTTCGTCGATGTTGCTTCGCAACATATCCATTCTTCTTGGTCTCACCTGTGCTTCCCGAGTTCGTCGGGTCAGTCATTTCAAAAGTCTATACAGACAATAGTTTCAATTGTCTTTCAACATGGTGATGGTCGCTTGATACTACAACCCTGGAATTCGCGGGAGACAAGCCATGACCAAGACCATCTCGTTCGGGGTTGTTCACTTCACGGTGGCCATCGGCGTCGTGTCCGCGCTGACCGGCAGCCTCGTGATCGGAGGACTGGTCGCGTTGATCGAGCCACTGGTGAATACCGCGGCCTATCACTACCACGAAAAGGCGTGGGCCTGGTTTCGCGCGCGGCCCCGCGGTACGCAGCGTGCCGCCTGCGCGCTGGAGAGCTGAGCCATGGCAGCGGTTCTTGCCCGGACTGTCGCGCCGCGAATCCGCAAGGCGGGCGGCGACGATCTCGACGCGGTGAACGCGGTCGTTGAGGCGGGTGTGTGGAGCTGGGATCTGCCGGAGCGCGTGAAACGCCTGGTGATGGCGAGCTACCGCTACACGGCGGCCGATCTGGACCACGTGGACCTGCGCGTGCTGGAGCTCGACGGCGATCTCGCCGCGGTGGCCGCGTGGGAGGCGCTCTCCCCGAGGGAACTGCCGGAGCGGATTCCGGCAGCGCTGCTGCACGGCCTTTACGTGAGCCCGGTCCACCATCGCCGCGGCCTCGGCACCCTCTTGGTGGAGGATGGGGCGGAGGCCGCCCGCGCGGCCGGTCAGGCCGGAATCCTGGTGCGCGCACAGACCGGGGCCGAGGGCTTTTTCGCCCGTCGCGGCTTCATCCGGCTTCCGGTCCGCGACGAGGCCCGCGACTACGCGGCTCGCTTCTGGCGCCCGGTCTCGTGACCATGGGCTTCTCTGGTAATCTAATGGGCTCTCCAGTCATTGCGAGGTGAGCCGATGAGCGATTCCCGCGAGTGCCGTGTTGCGGTCTTCAGCGCGCAGAAATACGACCGCGTGTTCCTCACACAGGCCGCGACCGACAGCAACGTTCAGTTCCACTTCCTCGAGCCCCGGCTGGAGCCGGACACGGTGGTGCTGGCGCAGGACGCAACTGCCGTCTGCGCCTTCGTCAACGACCGCCTGGATGCGGAGGTGCTGAGCGCACTGAAGTCTTCGGGCATCGATCTCGTGGCGCTGCGCTCCGCGGGCTTCAACAACGTCGACCTGGAGGCCGCGGAGGAACTCGGGGTGCGTGTTGCACGGGTGCCGGCCTACTCGCCCAGCGCGGTGGCCGAGCATGCGGTGGCGCTGATCATGACCCTAAACCGCAAGACCCACCGCGCCTTCAACCGGGTGCGCGAGGGCAATTTCCTGCTCGACGGGCTGATCGGCTTCGATCTCAATGGCCGCACCGTGGGGATCGTCGGTGCGGGCAAGATCGGGCGCACCTTCGGCCGCATCATGCAGGGCTTCGGGTGCACGGTGGTGGCCTTCGATCCCTACCCGGATCCCGAGGTCGAGGAGAGTGGCATCGAGTTCCTGCCCTGGGAGGCCTTTCTCAGCCGCTGCGACGTGATCAGCCTGCACTGCCCGCTGACGCCCGAGACCCACGACATGATCGACGCCGAGGCGATCGCGCTGATGAAGCCGGGCGTGATGCTGATCAACACCAGCCGCGGCACGATCATCGACACCGCGGCGGTGATCGACGCGCTGAAGAGCGGGCATATCAGCAGCCTCGGTCTGGACGTCTACGAACAGGAGGAGAACCTCTTCTTCAAGGATCTCTCCGACGAGGTGATCCAGGACGACCTGTTCCAGCGCCTCCTCACCTTCCCGAACGTGCTCGTGACCGGCCACCAGGGCTACCTGACGCGGCAGGCGATGGAAGAGATCGCCCGCACCACGGTGGAAAACCTGCGCTGCCTGAGCAACGACGAGCCCTGCATGAATCGTCTGGTGTAG
>JAGTVE010000024.1 GCA_018224485.1 Thioalkalivibrio sp.
CCCTGATGCGCCGGGTCGGCTTCAAGGTCCGGCCCAACCCGGACGACGAGGGCGTCGTCCAGGCGGTGCGGGAGCTCTGACCCCCTCGGCGTATGGGAGTGCCATGTGGGAGTGCCATGTGGGAGCGTGCCTCGCACGTGAATCGGCATCAGGCTGCCCTCCGGCATCTGCCGCGCCCGCGGCGCGTTCGCAAGCAGGCTCGCCCCTACAGGGGCCCGCCGAATCGGCGAGAGGGTCGCCTCCTACAGGGGTTGTCAGCGCACTTCGGCGCCCGGCGGTCGCACGGGTCCGCGCGGTAGCAGTGCGGAGAGCATCCACGCGGCGAACACGAAGGCGGTGGAGGCCAGCAGGCAGCCGGTGATGCCATGGGTCATGAAGATCCAGCCGGACAGCACCGTGCCGATCAGCCGTCCCCCGGCATTGGCCATGTAATAGAACCCGACCTTCATCGCGACCCGCTCCGAGTCGGCATAGTCCAGGATCAGGAAGGAATGAACCGCGGAATTCACCGCGAAGACCACGCCGAAGAGGCCGAGCCCGAAGATCAGCACCAACCCGGGATCCAGCCCGGTCTCCAGCCCGATCACGATGCCCACGGGTATCAGCATCAGCGCCAGCGCCCAGACCCGCGCGGTCAGACCGGTCGGATCCAGGCCGCGGCGGGCGATCAGGGTCGGGACGGCGGCCTGCACGATCCCGTAGCCGATGATCCACAATGCCAGAAAGCCGCCCACCTGCAGGTGATTCCAATCCAGGGTTGCAGTCAGGAACACCGGCAGCGCGACCACGAACCACACGTCGCGTGCGCCGAACAGGAAGAAGCGTGCGGCCGAGAGCACATTGATCGCGGGGCTGTTGGCGAACATCTGCGTGAACTTCGGCTTGCCGGCGACCCGTCCCAGGCCCCGCGGCAGCCCGAGTGCCGCCAGGCTCAGGCTCAGCACCAGCAGCGCGGCCAGTGCCACCAGCGCGCCGCGGAAGCCAACGGTGTACAACAGGGCCGCGCCGACGAAGAAGCCGAGTCCCTTCAGCGCGTTCTTGGAACCGGTCAGCCAGGCCACCCAGCGGAACAGCCGGCCCTCCACGTCGCCGGCCACGAGCTTCACCCCCGACTTCGCGCTCATCTTGTTCAGGTCCTTCGCGATGCCCGAGAGCGCCTGCGCGAACATCACGTAGGCCACCGACAGCCAGGCATCGGGCACGGTCAGCAGCAGCAGCGCCACGATCTGCAGCAGGGTCCCCGACACCAGCGTGGTATTCAGCCCCAGCCGCGCGGCCACCCACCCCCCGGTGAGGTTTGTGACGATCCCGAAGAACTCGTAGAACAGGAACAGCAGCGCGATCTCCAGCGCGCTGTACCCCAACTGGTGGAAATACAGCACCACCAGCATCCGGATCGCGCCGTCGGTGATCGTGAACGCCCAGTAGTTCGCGGTGATCCGCGCGTACGCGGCGAGCCCGAGTGGCGAGCTATTCATGAACTCCCCCTGACTGTCATGGTGATAAGCGCCACCCCCGACCATGAAAACCCCCTCTCCCGCCTGGGGGAGGGGAGAATTCCACGACGTTCACGCTACCTAACGCTCGAAGGCCCCGCCCACCCGGTCCGGCGCACGAGCGAAGGGGAAACTCCCATCAGTTCAACACCCAGAACGCGTGGTTCAGAAACGCCGCGAAGCCGACCCACGCCAGGTAAGGCAATAGCAGCGCCCCCGCGATCCGGTCGAGCCGCCAGAACAGCAGCAGCGTAGCCAGTATCGCGAACCACAGGACCACGATCTCGACCAGCGCGAGGCCGATCTGCTGAAGGCCGAAGAACAGGGTGGACCACAGCAGATTGAGCACGAGCTGGACCAGAAACAGGCCGAGCGTCCAGGGTGCGCCGCGAAATCCGTGCACACGCCAGATACGCCAGGCCGCGTAGGCCATCAGCACATAGAGCAGCGTCCAGACGGGGCCGAACACCGCGTTTGGCGGCGCGAACTCCGGTTGCACCAATTGCGGATACCAGTCGCTCACCGAGCTCCGCGTGACCAGCCCGCCGATGATGGCCACCACCAGCACCAGGGCCAGCCAGAGCACGAGCCCGCGCAGATCGCGCCAGGAAATCGCATCACTTCGGTTCATTCGATCCTCCGCCGTCTCTTCCTTTCCTCGCCCCACCCTGCGCAGCGGTCTCCGTGTCGGGTCGATCCTCCGCAAGCAGATCGCGCACGCGCTGGCGCATGTAGGCGATGTGCAGTCGCAGATTGTAGAACTCCTCCATGTAGGACAGCGGCACCTCGGTGGCCGACACGTCCCGGTCCAGGCGTTGGAGCAGGGCCAGGTCGCTGTCGAGGCGGGACCGCGGCAGGCCACCGCGCGACAGTTCCTCGTCGATCAGCCGCACCTGGCGATACCAGCGGAAGATGCGGCGACGCATGCTCCACTGCAATGCCGCCGGCGCAATGCGGAACAGCGGAATGATCACGGTCAGCAGCGGAATGATCAGGATCGCCGTACGGTCGATCAACGAGGCCGCCCAGAACGGCAGGTGACGATGCAGGATGTTCGGGCCCCGCTCGAAGAAGTATCGCGCGTCCTCCGCCAAGGGGATGTCCGTGTACTCGAGGGACGGAAACTCGCTGGCCGATCCCACCAGGTGGGGGGTCGGGCTGCGCTGCGCCGCCTCGATCAAGAGCTGAAGGACGCTGCGATGCGTATCGTGGCGCACCACGAGGTATGTCGCTGCCGCGACCATGCGCACGTCGCGCGGCGGCAGATTGCGACGCGGATCCACCACGCCCTGGAACAGGGTGACCGCGGACAGGTAGGGCAGGCGCTGTGCCAGACCCGCGGCCTGTGTCAGGTCGACCACACCCACCTCGTTGGCGCCCAGAAGCCGTTGCACCAGCGGGGCCTGCGGCGCCATCACGAAGGCCGCGGCATCGACGGCGCCGGTCTCGAGTGCATCGGCGGCCTCTCTGCCCCCGATCGCGACGAGATCCGTCCCGGCTTCTTCGAGGACGTCATCGAACCCCATCTCCGACAGCAGCGCCCGCATCAGGTGCTGCGTCCCGCTGCGCTCGGCGCCGATCGCGATCCGGCCTTCGACCAGCCGTTCAAGACGTCCCGAGAAGGTTGAGGCCCGTTCCTCGCGCTGATCCGGTGGCTGGCGATGGAAGAGGAACAGCGGCTCGAAGGCGACGCTGACGACCGCCTCCAGTTCATTCGCCGCGCCAGCCGGCGCGGTGCCGCCCTGGACGAGCGCCGCATCCACCGCGCCGGACAGGAGCAGATCCCAGTTCTCGACGGAGCCCGCCGTGCCAACGGTCTCGAGCCGGACGTCCTTCTGCGCGAACCAGCGCGCGTAGAGATCCCCGGTCAGTTCGTAGGCCCCGCCGGGACCTCCGGTCGCCAGGCGCACCTGTTTCGGCGGTGCGGGCTCCACGAACTGCCAGGCGATGATGAGGGCCAGCAGGCCGATGAACGCCACCAGGCTCCAGACGAACATCGCGGTGGCCGGAGCCCGCGGGACCAGGAGTCGTCCTGGCTTCTTCGGGGTGTCGTTCGTCAACGGGCGCGTTCCCTTTCGATCCGAGCGCAATGTCTCACGATTCAGTCCCGGACGCACCCTGTCCGCGCTTGACGATTCCCGGCATGGAATGTCCCCGGAACGTCTGTTTGGTTATCCTTGCAACGCCCGAACAGACCACGCCCCACGGCCAACCCCCCATACAGACCGCCCATCTATGAACAAGACATTCCGAAACGTCCTGCTTGCGCTCTGTCTCCCCTTCGGCCTGTCAGCCGGCCATGCCACCGGCAGCGGGTCCACGCCGCTGCCGGATCCGGCGGAACTCCAGCTGGCCTCGGTGCACGCGGCGGTGGCACCGCTCGACAGCGGCGGCATGCTCTACGCCAAGTTCGCCGACCGGTCGGTAGCCATCGCCTCGATCACCAAGCTGATGACCGCGATGGTGGTGCTGGACTCGGGCCAGCCGCTGGACGAGTGGCTTCCGATCCTGAAACGCCAGGACAACCCCCCGAAGAACAGCTTCTCCCGTCTCCGGCCCGGCTCGGAGGCCCGGCGCGGCGACCTGCTCGGAATCACGCTGATGTCCTCCGAGAACCTCGCGGCCTATGTGCTCGCGCGGCATCACCCTGGCGGCCGGGAGGCCTTCATCGCGGCGATGAACGACAAGGCGCGGGCGCTGGACATGCACCAGACCCGTTTCGTGGATCCCTCCGGGCTGTGGCCGGAGAACCGGGCCAGCGCGGGCGACCTGCTGAAGATGGTCCGCGCCGCCTACGCGTATCCCGAGATCCGCGAGATGTCCACGGGTACCAGCCGGCGCGTGCACTTCCGCGGTCCGCGTTACAGCCTGGACTTCGGCAATACCAACGCGCTGGTGCACTCGTCGCGCTGGGACCTGAAACTGAGCAAGACCGGCTATATCAACGAGGCCGGACGTTGCCTGGTCATGGTGGCAGACGTCGGCGGCGAGCCGCTGGCGATGGTGTTGCTGGATTCCTTCGGTACCCGGACGCCGCTCGGAGACGCCGGGCGGATCCGCCGGTGGCTGGAGACCGGGTCCGGCGGTGCAGTCGCCGGGGCCGCACTCGACTACGAGCGCAGGAGGGCCGCGGCCCTGGCAGGCGCGGATACCGTTGGCGGCCAGTGATCGACCTCCGCTGCGGTCTGGCGCGGCGAGAACCTACCCCGGGTGGCGCTGTTTATGCAGGCGCCGGACGAATCCCGGAAGAAACAGCAGCAGGGCGATCAGCGCGAGGGCGATGAGCAGGATCTGGATCAGGTTCTCCGCACCCGCGAGCGACTGCCGGGTCGCGTGACCCAGCCAGGTATAGGCGACGAGGTTCGGGATCAGGGTGATCCCGGTGGTCCAGGCGTAGGTGCTCACGCGGATTCCGGTTAGCCCGAGCGCGAAGTTGGTGGGGGCGAAGGGGAACACCGGAATCAGGCGCGTCATCGCGACGAACCGCCAGCCCTCGGCCTCCACGCCCCGCATCACCCGGCGCACCCGGGGTCCGGCGTGACTGCGCATGTAGTCGCGGGCGAGATGACGCCCGATCAGGAAGGCCAGCACCGCGGAGAGGGTGGCACTCACCAGACTCAGGACCGTGCCTCCCCAGGGGCCGAACAGGCTGCCCCCGAGCAGGATCCAGAGCGTCATGGGAATCGGCAACAGGGCCAGCATCACGAATGCCGCCGCGAACAGCAGGTAGGCCCAGGCGCCGAAGCCCTGGAACCGCGCCTCCACCGCGACGAAGTCGATCTCCTCGAGCGGAATCTCCGCGATCAGGCGGATCACCGTTGCGGTCACGGGTAGCAGCACCGCCACCCAGATCCAGGGCTTCACGAACCTCCCCCCTGCCCTCCTGTCCCGGCCTTCGGGTGCCGTCCCAACTTCGCGAGACGCTCCGCCAGCGCCCGCTCCGTGCCCTCTCCCCGGGGCTGATAGAAATGCCGGCCGAGCAGCCGCTCGGGAAGGTAGGTCTGCCCGCGTGCGAAGCCGTCCGGTTCGTCGTGGTCGTAGCGGTAGTCGGCGCCGAACCCCTCCGTGCGCATCAGATCGGTCGGTGCGTTGCGCAGGTGCAGGGGAACCGGAAGGCTGCCGCTGTCAGCGATCGCGGCGCGTACCGCCCCGAGAGCGACATACGCGGAATTGCTCTTGGGCGCACTCGCCAGTTCCATCGCCACCTGCACCAGCGCGAGATCGCCCTCCGGACGTCCCAGGCGCTCGACCGTTTCCCAGGCCGCGAGCACCCTGCCCGCCAGTCCCGTTTCGGCCAGCCCGATGTCCTCGTAGGCCATGCGCAGCAGCCGCCGCCCGAGGTAGCCGGGGTCGCAGCCGGCGTCCAGCATCCGCACCAGCCAGTAGGCCGCGGCATCGGGATCCGATCCGCGCACCGACTTGTGCAGTGCCGAGACCTGGTCGTAGAAGGCGTCACCCTGGCGATCAAACTGCAGGGACTGCGATCCCATCACGGCGCGCAGCGCATCCGGGCTGATCTCGCCGCTCACGGCAAGGTCCGCCGCCGTCTCCAGCCAGTTCAGGGCCCGGCGCGCATCGCCGTCCGCCGCGTTCGCGAGGCGCTCGATCCACTCGTCCTCCAGGCGCAGTGCCATCTCCCCGAGGCCATGAACGGAATCGGAGAGGGCCTGCCGGAGCAGTCGGGCGATCGCATCGGCGGGGACCGGCTGCAGACGATAGACCCGAAGCCGCGACAACAGCGCGTTGTTCAGCGCGAAGGACGGGTTTTCGGTGGTCGCGCCGATGAACCGGAGGGTGCCGTCCTCGACGTGTGGCAGCAAGGCATCCTGCTGGGCCTTGTTGAAGCGGTGGATCTCGTCGATAAAGAGCAGCGTTCCTTGACCGTTCGCCGCCCGGCGCGCCCGCGCCTGCTCGACCACGGCGCGCACCTCCTTCACCCCGGCCAGTACCGCCGAGAGGGTTGCAAAGGCCAGCGCGCCGCTGTCCGCGACCACGCGGGCGATGGTGGTCTTGCCGGAACCCGGAGGCCCCCAGAGGATCATCGACGGGATCCTGCCCACCTCGATCGCCCGGCGCAGCGCCGCCTCCGGCCCGAGCAGGTGCGCCTGACCCAGCACGTCGTCGAGCTGGCGCGGTCGCATGCGCTCCGCCAGCGGCACGGATGCGCGGGATACCTGCGCACCCTTCTCCGGTTCCGCCACCCCCGGTGACCCGGGATCAGGCGCGTCGCCGAACAGGTCACCGCTGCCGGGATCCCCGGTCACGGGCGGTAGACGTCGGTGCCTGGCGGTGGCGTGAACCGAAACTCGCCCGGCGCCAGCACGGGGTTGCGCCGCGTCTCCTGCAGGCGGATCTCGGTGCGCTGGCCAAAGACATCCATGAAGGCCAGGCCGAGCAGATCGTCATCCGGGCCGAGATCCACCTCCAGGCGTGTGAAGTCGGCATCACTGGCCCGCGGCAGCAGTACCAGCCGCCAGCCCTCCGTGACCTCCTCTTCGTTAACCGCGAAGTGCTCGTCAAGACGGTGTGGCTGTGTCAGCAGCGCAAGGGGCGTGGCCTCGAGAGCCGTATCGACCGGGCGCACCGTGGCCTGGCGGAGTTCCGGGTCGTGGATCCACAGGTATTCCCCGTCCGCAACGATCTGCTGCTCGAAGGGGGCGTCCACTTCCCATCGCAGGCGGTCGGGGAGCCCGATCGAGAAGCGTCCCCCGGCCTCCTGCAACAGGAAGCCGGTCTCGTCGGTCAGGGTCTGCGCGAATTCTGCCGAGTAGGTCTCGAGCCCTTGCAGGAAGCGGTCCAGCGCCGCGCGGGCGTCGGCAACCGCCGACAACGGGACGAATGCGATCGCCGCAAGCAGCACCGCGTACGCGATGAACGGGAGGGGTTTGCGTGTCATGGGCATCACCGTCGGGGAAGAGGATTACCGGCCCATGCTGGCACCACGACCGTAAACCGCGGCTGAATCGTCGCGCGCCGCCTCACTCCTTGCCCCCGGGTGCCAGAACCTCCCGGTTGCCATTGGACTGCACCGGGCTGACCACTCCCGCCGCCTCCATGTCCTCCACCATCCGGGCCGCGCGGTTGTACCCGATCTTCAGGCGCCGCTGCACATAGGAGATCGACGCCTTTCGCGACTCGATCACGACCTGCACCGCCTGGTCGTAGAGCGGGTCGCTCTCCGCCTCCGCCGTGGACGATTCCAGGCCGGGGATCGCCGCCGCACCGGCCTCCGGTTCGTCCAGGATGCCGGGGTCGTAGTCGGGTTCGCCGGTGGCCTTCAGATACTCGACCACCTGGTGCACCTCGTGATCGCCGACGAAGGCGCCGTGCACCCGCTCCGGCAGCGCCTTGCCCGGCGCCAGGTACAGCATGTCCCCGTGTCCGAGCAGGTGCTCGGCGCCCATTTGGTCGAGGATGGTGCGCGAATCCACGCGCGAGGAGACCTGAAAGGCGATGCGGGTCGGGATATTGGCCTTGATCAGGCCGGTGATCACGTCCACCGAAGGCCGCTGGGTCGCCAGGATCAGGTGGATGCCCGCCGCCCGCGCCTTCTGCGCGAGTCGCGCGATCAGTTCCTCCACCTTCTTGCCGACCACCATGATCATGTCCGCGAACTCGTCGACCACGATCACGATGAACGACATCCGTTCCAGCACCGGCGGCTCCACCTCGGCCACCTGTTCTTCCGGATTGAAGGTCGGGTCCTGCAGCGGCGCACCGGCGGCCTCGGCCTCGCGGACCTTCTTGTTGTAGCCGGCGATGTTGCGCACGCCGAGCAGCGACATCAGCTTGTACCGGCGCTCCATCTCCGCGACCGCCCAGCGCAGCGCGTTCGCCGCGTCCTTCATGTCGGTGACCACCGGGGCCAGGAGATGCGGAATGCCCTCGTAGACCGACAGCTCCAGCATCTTCGGGTCGATCAGGATCAGCCGGATCTCCTCCGCGGTCGACTTGTACAGCATCGACAGCAGCATCGCGTTCACGCCCACCGACTTCCCGGAACCCGTGGTGCCCGCGACCAGCAGGTGCGGCATGCGCCCGAGGTCCGCGATCATCGGCGCACCGCCGATGTCCTTTCCGAGCGCGAGGGTCAGCGGCGATCTGGCGTTCTCGAACAGGTTCGAACGCAGGATCTCCGACAGCGAGACCAGTTCGCGCTCCTCGTTCGGGATCTCGAGCCCGACGGTGGATCGTCCCGGGATCACCTCCACGATCCGGACCGCGATTACCGACAGCGAACGCGCGAGATCCTTGGCCAACGCGGAGATCCGGGCCACCTTCACGCCCGGCGCGGGGTGCAGTTCGAAGCGCGTGATCACCGGGCCCGGCTGCACCGCGACCACCTCCACGTCGACCCCGAAGTCGCGCAGCTTCAGCTCCACCAGCCGGGACATCGCCTGCAGCGACTCCTCCGAGTAGCCGCTGACCGCCGCGGGCGGTTCGTCGAGCAGCCCCAGCGGCGGGTGGGGATCGCTGGTGTCGCCTGCGAACAGGGGTACCTGCTTCTCCTTCATCACCCGGGGGCTGGGCGGTGGCGGATCGACGCGCGGCTCCACGCGCGACGGCGGCCGATGCGCGACCCGCGACCGCTCGCGCTCCACGCGCACCTCCCGCTGTGCCTTCTCGGCCAAGCCGATGCGCTGATCGCGCAGGGTATCGAGGCGCGTGCGCAGGTATTCGCTCCCCTCGAGCACACCCTTGCCAAGACGATCCATCAGGGAAAACCAGGACAGCCCGGTGAATAGCGTGAAGCCCGTCAGGAACAGCGCCAGAAGCAGCAGCGTCGCACCGACCAGGCCGAGCCCGGACGTGGTGACCCTGGCGACGAGCTCGCCCAGTATCCCACCCGCGTTCACCGGGAGGTTGCGCGGCAACCAGTGCAGCGCCGCGAGCGCGGCCCCTGAGAGCAGCGCCACCAGGAGCGCCAGCCCGCGGAGGCTGAGTTCCAGCGAGCCTGCGATGCGGGCGTCCCGGCGATGACGGAACAACCACCAGCCCACGCCGATGAACACCAGGGGAATCAGGTAGGCGAGGTAGCCCAGCAGGTGGAGGGCGACGTCCGCGAACCAGGCCCCGGCCGCGCCACCAAGATTGCGCACACCCGCGCCATCCCCGGTGTAGGACCAGCCCGGATCGCCCGGGTGGTAGGTGAACAGTGCGACCAGCAGGTACAGCGCCAGCATGCCGAACACGAGCAGCGCTCCCTCGCGCAGTCCGCGCAGCAACTGCCGGCTGAGGCTTGCATCAGCCCGGGGCTGTACCTTGGTTTGCGCCATCTGGACATCCGTCGGAAGTGGGTGGGGCCCGGCCTCGCATCGGACGGGTGATGCCGGCTTGCCCGTGCATTCGCCCGCCGTGCCGGACGCCCGGGCGCCGCCACGGCCCGCACGGGATCGGGTGCCCGACGGTGGGCTCAGGGAACATTCGAAGTCCCGATTCTACGTTGTTAAAATGACGCCGCAAAGCGGGCAGTGGCCATCGGCGGCCTGTGGCCGTTGGACACTGTGGCGGGCAATGCGAATAATCAGGGAAAGGGTAATCGGCCGGTAATAGCGCTCGGCCCCTTGGGCGCCGCCCCCGTTCCCCCGACCATACGAAACCTGCACGGAGAACTGTTGATGACCGACACCAAGCACTGCCGTCTGCTGATTCTGGGCTCGGGTCCGGCCGGCTGGACGGCGGCG
>JAGTVE010000025.1 GCA_018224485.1 Thioalkalivibrio sp.
AGGGTCCTCGGGCCGGCCTGCGTCCGGAGAAGCCGAGGAATCGGGGTTCGTCCGCGTTGATGTGCCAGATGCCGGCGGCCACCACGCGCTCGGCGAGTTCCTGTGAGGCCAGCAGATAGTCGAGCTGCCCGGCCTGGCCGTGAAAGACGTAGGTGTAGTGACGCTCCGTGGGCAGATGGCTGGCCGCAAGATTGTGCTTGCCTGCGCGCCGGAACTCGGTCATCGGATCCTCGCCTGCGTAGGCATTCAGATCGCCTGCGACGAGGACCGGGGCCTCATCGCGCCGGATCCGGTTCAGCCAGTCGAGGAGGCGCCGGGCCTGCTGGCTGCGCAGCAGGTTCCAGCAGCCCTGGCCGAGGTCGATGTCGCCCATGTCGGGGCAACCGACCTTCGCCTTGAAATGGACCGCGACGACCCCGAAGGCCGCGCCGCCGCCGTCGCGGGTGAACCATGCCAGCAGTGGGGGCCGGTTGTGCACGGGATCCAAATCGGCGGCCGTATCCAGCAGCGAGACCCGGGCCGGGCGGTATAGCAGCACGTTGCGGATCGCATCGGTCCCGGTCCTGTGGTGCGGGACCGCGCGATACTGCAGCGCCGCGGGCAGGTCGCGGTTCAGCGTTTGTAGCAGATCGCGCAGGGCCGCCTCGCGGTTCTCAACCTCGAGTAGGCTCAGTACGTCGGCATCGATACCGTGAACGGCGGCCCTGAGCTTGCGCCGCTGCCGGTTGCGCTCAGCGCGGTCCTCGGCCCCCCGCTGGCCAAGCGTGAGGAAGTAGTTCTCCACGTTCAGGGTCGCGACGCGGACGGTGTCCGCGTTCGCGTTCGCGTTCGGGGGCGCAGGGCGCGGATTCGCCTCGATGAACACCGGGACCCGGGTCGGGTGGACGCGATGGGCATCGAAGGCATGGGTCAGGACACCGGTCAGCCCCTCGACGTGGTCGCCCGCGCGGCGAGTGCCGTTGGCACCGAGGTAGGGGATCGGCCGGGGGGTGGCACGGTAGCTGCCATCGTCGAGCACGATCTGGCGTGCGTGCCGGGTCCGGGCACCGTTACCCACGGTGCTGCCCGTCCGGTACAGCCGCCCTCGCGCGGACAGGCGCAGGCTGCCGTAGCGGCCGAGCTCGTGGGTTCCCGTGACCGTCAGTGGCTGCTCGAAACGGACCTTCACACCGTGCAGATCGGCCAGCCGCCTGGCGTCCTCGGGCAGCTGCAGCACGACCGGATCGGGCAGCCCCGCGTGCGTGCACACATGCACGTCATCGATCCGGCTGACCTGGGGGCGCCCGCGAAACCGGTCGAATCGCCCCGCGACCTGTACCCGGTCCCCGGGGCGCAGGGACTGCGGCGGCAGCGACGGGGCGTAGACGAAGAGCCCCGCCGGGGGCAGGGCATCGTGCTGGACGAAAAAGCCCCCGAGACGTTCAGGCCCAAGGAAGACGCCGGTGACCACCCCCTCGACCGTCACCGACCCGCCTTCCGCCACGCGTCCCGACCGCAGTTCCGGGATCGGGGTGATCAGGGTCCGCGGGCAATCCGCGGCCACGGGTGACGCCACGAACGGCGCCGCGGCCCATAACAGAAGGCTGACCAGCCACGCGATCCCTGTCCTTGTCGACATGCAACCCTTCCCTTGGCTGCGGCCCTGTTGACCGCTTGCTGTTCCCGTGCGGTCCTCCGGGGTACCCCATCCGGTGCCCGGATGCGGCAGGCGGAGATTTGCGACGCTACTCGGCGATCTCGCGGAAGCCTGCGCTGAAGCCCATCAGCGAACCCTCGATCACGGCGACCTGGTCGGATTCCAGGGGCCTGACGCCGATCAGGAAGGTCGTACCAGCGCGCATCGCGGCCAGCATCTCGGAGTCGACCTGCGCCACCACCCGGCAGCCGTTCGGAAGACAGGTCTGGAAGGGGAACTCGCGCTGCAGGTCCTCGCCGACCCGGAACAGCATGCCCGGGCGAAGGTCGATCCCCAGTGGCAGGTAGACGACCATCACGTTCTCGCCCTCGAGGCGGCCGACCATGATCTGCATCACCGGCTCGCCCGAGTCGTCGGCGGCCGCCTGGCTGATAAAGCAGGTCTCGCCCGCAGGCGTGTCCTCGCAAAGCACCTGCCAGTCCTGGTGGGTGGCACCGGCACGCAGATCCTCACCCATCTGGCCCAACGCGGGCGCCGTGGAGAGCAGGAAAAGCAGCAGGGACAGTCCAAGGGCGGCGGCGAGGGGTGCGGCGGAGCGCATCATGTTGGAAGGGTTGATCTTCGTTCTCCCGGATGAATCCTCGCAGCAAGCTATCGACACGACCACGGCGCGTCAAGGGCAGCCAGCGGCACCGGTCTTCCCGTGGCCTTCCCTGGCCTGGCGTGGATGTCGCCCGGTGACCCGGAGCATTACGGCTCCGCCATCTTCCCGTGGACCCCGGAGGCGGCAGCCTGGCGCCCGAGTGTCAGCAGGCGGTAGCGGATCCAGCCCTTGCGGATGGCACGATTCAGCGCGTGTCCGCCCAGGACATTCGCCCAGAACGGATGTGCTGCGAGGCCCAGCAGGCGCGCCGGCGGACTGACCAGTGCGACCAGCCGGTCCCGCGGCCGGTTGGTGCGGATCAGGGGTGACAGATCGTAAGCGTCCAGGCGCTGCAGCCCGGTCTCGTCGACAGCGGCGTCGAGGGTCTCGAGCGTGCACAGTCCCGGGACGCGCCACCCGTTCCGGAAACGGTCGATGGTGCGTTGCATCGCGCGAGCTCCGGTCGGGACCGGATATGCGAGGAAGTCGTCGACGACCACCACGATTCCGCCCGGCGCGAGATGCTCGCGGCAGGCCGCGAGAAAACGCTCCGGTTTTGCCGCATGCACGAGCGACTCGACGGCGACGATCGCGTCGGCACGCAGTTCCAGCCGCAACGCCTCGAAATCGCTTCGGGTGAAGCTGCAACGGTCCTGCAGACCCTGGCCCCGGGCCAGGTCCTGTGCGATCGCGACCTGTTTTGCACTGATGGTCACACCGTGCAGCCGTGCCTCGGGGAAGGCGCGCGCCAGGCTGAACATCGTGCCGCCGACGCCGCAGCCGAGGTCCAGCACGACCCCGGGTGCCCCGGATGTGCGGGCACGGATTCGCTCGGCCAGCAGGGTGTTCACGTATTCCGCGGCCTCGCGCGCGTTCTGCACGCCCGGAGCCCAGAGGCCGCGGTGGATCGCGTGGCTGCCCGCACTGCTGCCGATGCGCAGGAACAGGGCGGTGTTGCGGTCGTAATAGTGCTGAAGCTCGCGAGCGGACATCACGGCATTGTGGGCGTTTGCCGGTCCCCGCGGTAGCGGTTTCGGAACAACCAACGGCACTTGCCGGTGATGAGCGATGGCCGCATCATCGGGGTAAGGTTGATTGGAGGGGTGCAGGAGGCGATCAGCGAAGCGCAACACTTCATCATCTCCGTGATGGAGCCACACATCGCAAGCTGAACCCAGTCGTGGTCACCGGGCCATCCGATCCGGGACTCGGCGGATGCAGGAGAGAGGCAACCATGACAGAACAACGCGAACAGCGGATCGAGAACCTGGTGCGGTCGGTGGTTCAGGAATTCCAGGAGACCGCACGGATGACCGGCGTCTCGGCCCCGGATCCCTCGGTCCTCGATGCCTTCCGCCGCGTACCACGCGACGAGTTTGTTCCGGATGCCGGTAGCGGCCACGCCTGGGAGGACCGGGCGCTGCCCATCGGGCACGGCCAGACGATCTCCCAGCCCTTCGTTGTCGTGCTGATGACCCAGTTGCTGGAACTGCAGCCGGACACCAGAGTCCTGGAGATCGGGACGGGTTCCGGATACCAGGCCGCCCTTCTCGCGGAACTGGCGGGCGAGGTCTACAGCATCGAGGTGGTGCCGGAACTGGCGGCGTCGGCCGCTTCCCGACTGGAACGGCTCGGCTACCGTAACGTCCAGGTGCGTACCGGGAATGGCCGCGACGGCTGGCCGGAGGCCGCGCCCTTCGATGCCATGATCGTCACGGCCGGCGCCGACAGCATCCCTCCGGCACTGGTGGCGCAGCTCCGGACCGGCGGGCGCCTGATCATCCCCGTGGACACCAAGTGGGCCGGCCAGGACCTGCTGGTGTGCGTGAAGGAGGAAGATGGAAGCCTGAGTGAACGCCGGGCGCTGTCCGTGATCTTCGTGCCGCTGGTCGGCAGCAGTTAGCGTGAAAGTCGCGGAATTCTGCCCTCTCCCGCTTGCGGACAAATCCGCTCCCGGCGGATTTGTCCCCGCACGCGGGGGAGGGAGGTTTCATCGTCGGGGGTGGCGCAGCGCCATGACAGTTAGCGCGGCATTGCCGGGACGAACTGAGTGCCTGTGATCCGGTCAATTGCAGGGCCTTCCACCGCCTGCAGGTGATCCCGGCCCGGTGCCCCGATCGCCGTGCCGACGCGCTCGGCCCTCCCCGAGGACGCAATGCCATGATCGATTCGCAACAGCCGCGCTCCCTGTTGTTTCCGCCGGTGATCCGTTTCCTGCTGATCGCCAACGTCGGCATCTTCCTGCTTCAGCTGGTGGCCTTCGAGCCACTGCTGGTGCACTTTGCACTGTGGCCGTTGGGGACGCCCGAGGTGATCGAGCAGAACGGCGAACTCGCCTGGGTGCCGTCATTCCAGCTCTGGCAACTGCTGACCTACGGCTTTCTGCATGGCGGTCTGCTGCACCTGTTCCTCAATCTGTTCGCGATGTGGATGCTTGGGGTGCAGCTGGAACACGCGTGGGGCTCGCGGCTGTTCGCGATCTACTACCTCGTCTGTGTGCTCGGTGCCGGGCTGATCCAGCTTGGCGTGGCGTCCTACAGCGTGACGGGTGCCGAGATCTACCCTACCATCGGTGCCTCCGGCGGGGTGTTCGGCATCCTGCTGGCCTTCGGAATGATGTTCCCCAATCAGCGGCTCGTCTTCCTGTTGCTACCGGTGCCGATCCGGGCGAAGTACTTCGTGATTGCCTACGGAGCCTTCGAGCTGCTCGCGGGGATCACCGGAACCACCGCCGGCGTCGCGCACTTCGCGCATCTCGGCGGGATGTTCTTCGGCCTGCTGCTGATTCAGTACTGGCGGGGCCGGCTGCCGATCAAGCCGCGCAACAGGGTCTTCTGGTGGTGACGTATGGCAGGCTGCCCGGTCGTGGCCTATTGGGGGGAATCCCGCCGGCTCCCGCGCACAAGGATCTACACTCAAGGGAGGGAACCTCGGAAGATCCTGCCGCCTTGGTGGCGGCCGCCGAGATCCGTGTTTCCCTGCCTGATGGCTATCAATGGTTTCCGACACGGAGGATCTGAATGGACACTGTCTGGATTGTGGTTGCCGACGCTGCGCGCGCACGCATACTCCGCTGCGAGGGTCGCGCCTGTCACGGGCTTGCCGATGTAGAGGCGCTCTCCCACACCGAGTCCCGCGCCAATACCCAGGACCTGGTCTCGGACCGTCAGGGACGGGGTTGGGCGACTCCGAGCGGTGATGCGCGCCACGCGATGGACGAGACGACCGATCCCGCCCACCACGAGCGGGAGCGCTTTGCGCGGATGGTCGCCGATCGCCTGAAGTCCGCGCATCACGAGGGCGTGTTCAAGCACCTCGTCATCGTTGCCTCCCCGCCCTTCCTGGGAGCGCTGCGCGACGTGCTGGACCGCAGTGTCGCCCAGGTCGTCCGGGCCGAAGTGGCCAAGAACGTGGTCAAGGTCGAGGATCCCGCGGCCCTCAGGTCGCATCTGCCGGATTTCATCTACTGATTGCGGTCGGCCTGCAGCCGCCGTCCCCCGGCCACTGAAGAAACGCTGATCCATAAACGTGAAAGGCGCGCCTTCCCCCCCTCTCCCGCTTGCGGACAAATCCGCCGGGAGCGGCTCGAACCGCCGAAGGCGGGCCCGGAGTAACGGGGACGGGGGTGAGGGCGGTAGTGGTCAGAAGCGGTAGCTGTAGCCGATCTCGAGCTCGTACTGCTCCATCTCCAGCTTGATCGTCTGACCATCGAGCGGATTGGTGCCGGTGATGCTCTCGCTGGGCGCGTACATGGCTGCCAGGTGAATGGCGGACCGACTGTCGATCGTCTTGCTGAATCCCACCGTGAAGTGGTCTTCCATCACGCCCGGCGCGAGGATGTTGAACAGGACCTCGGAGCGTGGGATCGGATTCTCTCCGCGGTTGTAGCCTGCACGCCAGGTCCAGCCATTGTTTCCCGCGAACTCGGCACCGATCTTGAAGATATCGATGTCCTCCCAACCGAAGCCGGGACCATTGTCACCGCCGAGCTGATTCCCGTCGAAGAGGTTGGAGAATGGATTGTTAATCGCATCCACGTCCGAATAGTTGATGCGTTGATAATCGGCGGCCACGGTGATTCGCGGCGTCACCTCCACCGCGATGCCCAGGCCCCAGGTCGCAGGGATGTCGCGGTCCCCTCCCCCCGCGAACAGGCCGCTGAAATTGTCAAAGGTCGTCCCGCGAATCTTCGAGCGGTAGTTCGCACCCACCCGCACGTGATCGGCCAGCTGGGCCTGGAAGCCGATCTGCCCACCGAAGCCGAAATCGCTATCGGTACTCGAATTGGTTAGATTTTCGGGATCCGCGCTGAATCCCGAAAAGGCCTGAAGCCCCTTGGCCCTGAAGCGCTGAAAGCTGATGATCGGGCTGACCCCGACACTCAAGCGGCCGTCGGCGAAGCGTTGCGCATAGGTCGGAATGAGCGCCAGCTGTTCCAGATTGACCCCGGTCTCCCCAAAGCAAAATGTGCCTTGCTGGGGCGATTGTGGTGGGCAGAAGTTCGGATTGTCGAAGGCCGGGTAGTCCGTGTTCAGACCGCCATTGGCGAGCAACGCAATCCCCCAGGACCGATCC
>JAGTVE010000026.1 GCA_018224485.1 Thioalkalivibrio sp.
GTGTCCCTGGCCGGCGGCGATTTCGGGGTGCTGGTGCTGGAGTCGGTCCGGATGCTCGAGCCCTCGGAGGCGGTCGAGGACCTGCGCAGGGCCGCGGACGAGCTGCAGGTTGCCTACTCAAGCGCCGAGTTGCGCGGCTACCTGGACTGGCTGGAATCCGAGGCGGATATCCGCCGCTTCCCGGAGAACCTGGAGTAGTTTTTCTAACGTGAAAATCAAGCCACGGAGGGCACGGAAAGCACGGAAAGGAAAAATTGTTTCAGTTCTTTTCAGTGTGCTTCCGTGTCTTCCGTGGTTCAGTGTGCTTCCGTGGCGCGCCTTTTCATTGGTGGGGGGCGGGGTGCGGTGACAGTTACTCCAGGCCGACCTCGCCCGGGCCGAGTCCGAGGATATTGAAGCCGGAGTCGACGTAGGTGATCTCGCCGGTGATGCCGGCCGCCAGGTCGGAGCACAGGAAGGCGCCCGCATTCCCGACCTGTTCGATGGTCACGTTGCGCCGCAGCGGGGCGTTCTTCTCCACGTGATCGAGGATGCGCCGGAAATCGCCGATGCCCGCAGCCGCGAGGGTGCGGATCGGGCCGGCCGACACCGCATTCACCCGCGTGGATTCCGGACCCAGGGTGTAGGCGAGGTAGCGGACATTGGCCTCGAGGCTCGCCTTCGCCAGGCCCATCACGTTGTAGCTGGGCATCGCGCGCATCGCTCCGAGATAGCTCAGGGTGAGGATCGCCGCGTTGCGGTCCTTCATCATGCCGCGTCCCGCCTTCGCGAGCGCCGCGAGACTGTAGGAGCTGACGTCGTGGGCGATGCGGAAACCGTCGCGGGTGACGTTGTCCAGGAAGTCCCCTTCCAGCTCCTCCTTCGGGGCGAAGGCAACCGAGTGCACGAGGATGTCGAGCCCGTCCCAGTAGTCGTCCAGATGCTCGAAGACCTGCTCGATCTCCTGGTCGCTCTCGACATTGCAGGGCACCAGGATGTCGGAGTCAAAGGCGGCCACCAGCTTCTCGACCCGATCGCGCATGCGGTCGTTCTGATAGGTGAACGCGAGTTCGGCGCCCTCGCGGTGCATCGCCTCGGCCAGGCCATAGGCGATGGAACGGTTGCTGGCGACGCCGACGATGAGCGCGCGCTTGCCCTTGAGAAACCCCATGTATTCCTCCTGTTTTCGGTTCCGGCCCTGCTCCCCGCCGAGCGCATCCCGTGGGTCAGGGACCGCCCGGCACTAGTCTCGCGCGAAGGCGACCCCTGTGCGCGCGGCCGGTTGCGATCATACCCATGTACCCGCTGTGTCACCACCGGTCCGTGGCACACGGCGCCACCCTGGCAGGCTGCCGCCGGCCGGACGTGGCGCGCCGGGCCGGGCAAGGAGCCGGGCGGTGCCGGGTGTCGAGGCCACGGAGGCTCCCGCCGGCGGCGGCCGGGGCAGGGGGAGGGGTCAGCCGTCGCCCGCGGCGACGTTTCTTGCGACGTACAGCGTCAGGGTGTCGCCCGCGCGGATTCCGTCACCGTTCAGACTGTTCCAGCGCCGGAGATCCTGGATCTCGACATCGAAGCGCCGCGAGATCGCGCCGAGCGAATCCCCCGGGCGGATGCGGTATTCCATGCGTGTCGTATCCGGGTCCACGGCCGCACGCGGCAGCGCGAGGACCTGGCCCGGCTGCAGCAGCGTGTCGCGCGACAGGCCGTTGGTCTTCCGGAGGCCGGAGACGCCGACCTCGTGCCTCCGCGCGATGGTCCAGAGGCTGTCGCCGGCCTGGACCGTGTACTCCAGGGGCTGGGTCGAGGGCGGCGGCGCCGCGTTCCGGCCCGGGATGGCGCGACCGGTTACCGGCACCCGCAGGCGCTGCCCGGCCCGGATCAGATCGCCGTCGAGCCCGTTCATCCCCCGCAGTTCGGCAACGCCGGTTCCGTGCCTGCGCGCGATTGCGCCGAGATTGTCGCCGGCGCGCACCTCGTATTCCGCGTAGGGAACCAGGGCGTGATCCGGTCCGCGTTCGCGGAGGCTGGTCTCCAGCGCTGTAGCGGCAGAGGCGGGAAGCAGCAGATGCTGCGCCGCATAGGGATGGGTTACGGTCCTGTGATAGCCTGGATTGAGCCGTGCGATTTCGGTGAATTCCGCGCCCGCGAGTTCGGCGATGTACTCGAGGTCCGCCTGGCGTCCCGGATTTACCGGCCTCAGGTAGGGCTTGTTCGCGATCACCGGAATCCTGACGCCGTGGCGTTCCGGTTCGTCGATCAGCGCGCGCAGCGCCAGCAGCCGGGGCACGTAGGACATCGCCTCGCTCGAGAGCCGCAGGCTCCAGTAGTCCGTCGGCCGCCCGGCCGCCGCGTTTGCGGCCATCGCACGGGCGACATTGCCCTGCCCGTAGTTGTAGGCGGCGAGCGCCAGATACCAGTCTCCGAACCGGGCGTGAAGATGTTCCAGATAGTCCAGCGCCGCGTGGGTGGACTGGTAGACGTCGCGCCGGCCGTCATACCAGTCGTCCTGGATCAGCCCGAAGTGCTCCCCGGTGGCGGGAATGAACTGCCAGATGCCGGCCGCGCTCCCACTGGAGGTGGCCTCGGGGGCGTAGCCGCTCTCCACGATCGGCAACAGCAGCAGTTCGCCGGGTAGACCCCGCCGCTCGATCTCGGTCAGGATGAAATAGGCGAAGGGTTCCGCCCTTGCGGAGGCGATGCTGATGATGTTCGGGTGTTGGCGGTAGTGCCGCTTGTAGACTTCCACCCGCGGGTGATGCAGGTTCTCGGTCATGGCGAAGCCGAGCCGGGCCCGGGTCCAGATGTCCGGGGCGTCCTCCGGCTTCGACGCGGGCTGGCGCAGCGCGCGGCTCGCATCGCGTGCGAGGTCACGCCGCGACGCCGGGCGCAGGACCTCGACCGGCTCCGCCGATCCGGTCCGGCTCTCCGCGTGGGCCACCGCCCTCGGCTTGTCGTGGAGACTGCAGCCGGTACCCAGCAGGGCAGTGACAATTAATACAAGTGGCAGGGGAAGAAGTCGGATAATCATGGACCTGAAGCATAGTCCAGAGCGAGCTTTTCACCAAGCATCCAGGGCCGATTGCCTGCAGGATTGGTATTCCGGCCCGCACGGGCTGCGCGTGCTCGAGGCCCTGCGCCAGCAGCTGCAGGTCTTCTGTCGGCCGCGGTTCGGCGATGCCTGGCTGGAGGTCGGCCCGGTGAGCCTGCTGAGTCCGGAGTGGACCGGCCCGGTCCACGCGCTGCACGCGGACCCGCGGAGCAGGACCCTGCCAGCGCAGGGAGGCCTTCTGCCGCTGACCGCCGCGACCTTTTCCTGCGTACTGGTCGCGCACGCCCTCGGCGATGCGGAGGACGCCGGGGATGTCATTGCCGAGGCCGCCCGCGTGCTGGCCCCGGAGGGCCACCTGTTCATCCTCGAGTCCAGTCACTGCGGTCCGCCCGGGTGGCGCCGCCCGCGGCAGGGACTCCGGCGGCGCAGCCGTCGCCTCCTGGGTCGGGTTGGTCTGGAGGTGCGCCGCCAGGTCGCGCTGAGCATGCTGCCCGCCGCCCTGCCGGACGGCTGGCACCGGCGGCTGGGTCCCCTTGATGCGGCGGTGTCGCCCTGGCTGCCCGTGCTGGGAAGCTGCGTGCTGACGGTGGGCCGGCGGCGCGACCTGATGCCGATTGCCCCTTCAGCGACCCGCCTGCGCTGGTCGCGCGATGCCGTGCGCGCGGGAGGGGGATCGCAGTGGGCGTGAACGGCGCCAAGGTCTTTGTCTTCACCGACGGGGCCTGTCGCGGCAATCCGGGTCCCGGGGGCTGGGGTGCGGTGCTGCGCTTCGGCGAGGTGGAGAGCGAACTCTACGGGGCTGAGCCCGAGACGACGAACAACCGGATGGAACTGACCGCGGCCATCCGTGCGCTGGAGGCCCTGAAGCGGCCCTGCCGGGTGGAACTGCTGACGGACTCGCAATACGTGAAGCAGGGCATCACCGCGTGGCTGCCCGGCTGGAAGCGGCGCGGCTGGCGCTCCTCCAGCGGCGGACCGGTGAAGAATCGTGACCTCTGGGAGCAGCTCGACGCGCTGGCTCAAC
>JAGTVE010000027.1 GCA_018224485.1 Thioalkalivibrio sp.
CAGGCTCTGGCTCAGGCTCTGGCTCAGGCTCTGGCTCAGGCTCTGGCTCTGGCTCCAGGGCCGCAAGATCGAGCGGCTCCGGAGCCGGAACCGCGTCCGGGACCGCCGGGGGGAGCGTGAGCTCCCCCAATTCGATCCAGGTGGCCTGCATGCCACCGCGTCCCAGCTCGAGCTCGGGCTCGCCGGCCTGCCAGAGCAGGAGCCCGCCTACCACCGCACCATGCAGCAGCAAGCTCACCGCAATCCCCGTCGCCAATCCCGACGGACGCGGAGAGCGCGACCCCGGTGTGTCGATAATCGGCATGGGTCGGTGTCAGCGGCATGGTTACCGACCCTCAGTCGGCACTGCCCATCTGGCTTTGCTCGAAGTTCTGCAGACCGACCCGCTCGATCAGCGCGAGATTGGTCTCCAACCAGTCGACGTGTTCCTCCTCGCTCTCCAGGATCCCCTGCAACAGGTCCCGGGTGACGAAGTCCTTCACCTGCTCGCAGTGGGCGATCGCGTCCCGGTACAACGGGATTGCATCCATCTCCATCGCCAGATCACACTCGAGGACCTCCTTCGTATTCTCCCCGATTCGCAGCATGTTGAGGTCCTGGAGATTGGGCAGTGCTTCCAGGAACAGGATGCGGTTGATCAGCAGGTCGGCATGTTTCATCTCGTCGAGGGATTCGCCGTATTCGTATTCATCCAGCTGCTTGAGCCCCCAGTCGCGGAAGATGCGAGCGTGCAGAAAATACTGGTTGATGGCCGTCAATTCGTTCTTTAGCGCAAGGTTCAGGTAGCGAACAACTTCTGGATCACCCTTCATACCGGACTCCTGGAATGTCTTTCTGGAAGCCTCCGCGAAGACTCGGGAGGCGCGACGAAACCGCGGGGTACGCGCTTGGGCGCGCCCCGCAGTCGGTTGTTCGTTATCATTCCTGCGGTTGAAGTTCCAGATTCACTGCGGTCTCGCATCGATCCCGCAGCAGACCGAGCGCGCGCTTGCCGCACTTGCCGCACTCCGAGCAGACGCCCAGCCGCAGGCGCAGATCCCGCATGCGAATCTCCGGAGTGGTCGTCGCGAGCTCACGGATATCTCGCTCACGGATTCCCTTGCAGACACAGATGTACATGACCGAGCCAGTGTGTAATCGAAGTTGACCCCATGTTATCGCTAACACGAATCGTTTGCAACTGCATCATCGGAGACATCATTCCGGTTGGGTATGGTAGCAATAAGAATATGACGGACTGATAATGCAGGTCCGTCAGCGCGCTGCCGCTGCACCAGCGATACCACACCTTCCGCGGAGATCACCCATGGAATTCGATCCCCTCCTCCTCTCGCGAATCCAGTTCGCCTTCGTCGTCTCCTTCCACGCGATCTTTCCGGTCTTCACCATTGGACTCGCCACCTATATCGCGCTGCTGGAGGCCATTTCCTACCGCACGGGGGACCCGAACTGGGCGAGGCTCTCGCAGTTCTGGATCAAGATCTTCGCAGTGGTCTTCGGAATGGGCGTCGTCTCGGGGCTGGTGATGGCCTTCCAGTTCGGCACGAACTGGAGCGAGTTCTCCTACCGCAGCGCCAACTTCCTCGGACCGGTGCTCGCCTATGAGGTCGTGACGGCCTTCTTCCTGGAGGCCGCCTTCCTCGGCGTGCTGCTGTTCGGGCGCAACAAGGTTCCCCCGGGCGTTCATCTCTTTGCCGCGGTGATGGTGGCGGTGGGCACCTTCATCTCATCCTTCTGGATCCTTTCCGCGAACTCCTGGATGCACACGCCGGCCGGGTTCGAGCTGCGCGACGGGATGGTGCACGTGACCAGCTGGCTGGAGGCCATCTTCAATCCCTCGTTCCCGTACCGCTTCACGCACATGGCGGTCGCCTCGCTGCTTACCGGCGGCTTCGTTGTCGCCGGCGTCTCCGCCTGGTATCTGCTCCGGGGTCACGCAGTCACCGCCAGTCGGCGGGCGCTGAAGATGACGCTGGTGATGCTCGCCTTTGCCGCGCCGGCGCAGCTGGTGATCGGGGACTATCACGGGCTGAACACCCTGGAGCACCAGCCTGCGAAGGTGGCCGCGATGGAGGGCGCCTGGGAGACCCGGGAAGGTCTGCCACTGCTGCTGTTCGCGATCCCGGACGCGGCCAACGAGACCAACCACTTCGAGATCGGCATCCCGAAACTGGCGAGCCTGGTCCTCACGCATGAACTCGACGGGGAGGTGCGCGGCCTGAAGGAGTGGTCTGCCGACGAGCGGCCGCCCGTGGGAATCGTCTTCTGGTCGTTCCGGGTGATGGTCGGCATCGGTATTCTGATGATCGGCGTGGCCCTCTGGGGCGCCTGGCTGCTCTACCGCAGACGGGCACTGGACAGTCCGGCACTGCTCCGCACGCTGACCCTGATGATCCCGCTGCCCTTCGTGGCGGTGCTGGCCGGATGGTTCGTCACCGAGGTCGGCCGGCAGCCCTACGTGCTCTACGGGGTGATCACCGCGCAGGACGGCCTGACACCGAGCCTCACCGGCGGCATGGCGCTGTTCACACTGATCGGCTACATCACGGTCTATGCGCTGGTCTTCACCGCCGGCGTCTATTACCTGACCCGGATCGTGCGCCAGGGCATGCCCGACACTCCGGAGAGGGTCCTGGACACGACGGGGCGACCCAAGCGTCCGCTGTCCGCGGCCGATACACCGCTGGATGAAGCGGCCGAACAGGCCACGTAGGGAGGACGCGCAATGTTCGACTTCACGTTTCTATGGGTGCTGATCATCGGCTTTGGCGTATTGATGTACGTGCTGACCGATGGCTTCGATCTCGGCGTGGGCATCCTGTTCCCCTTCGCGCGCTCGGAACAGGACCGGGACGTCATGATGAACTCCGTGGCCCCGGTCTGGGACGGCAACGAGACCTGGCTGGTGCTGGGCGGCGCCGGTTTGCTGGCCGCCTTCCCGCTGGTCTACACGGTCTTCCTGCCGGCGCTCTATATCGGCGTGTTCCTGATGCTCGCGGGCCTGATCTTCCGCGGGGTCGCCTTCGAATTCCGCTTCAAGGCGGCTCCTAACCGACGCGGCATCTGGAACGTGGCCTTCTTCGGCGGTTCGCTGGTCGCCACCTTTGCCCAGGGCGCGGTGGTCGGAACCTTCATCCAGGGCTTCGCGACCGAGGATTTCCGGTTCGTCGGGGGTCCGCTGGACTGGCTCACGCCCTTCACGGTCATGACCGGCCTCGGCATGGTGGTCGGCTACGGCCTGCTCGGGGCGACCTGGCTGCTGCTGAAGACCGATGGCGAAACCCAGCAGTGGGCCCGTCGCTGGGCCTACCGCCTGCTGGCGGCGATGATGGTCTTCTTCGTGATTGTCAGCCTGTGGACGCCGCTGGTCGATGAGTACGTGCGCAGCCGCTGGTTCGACAACCTGACCTGGCTCTGGCTGCTGCCGCTGGGGACGGTGCTGGTCGCGGCCCGCCTGTGGCGGTCCCTAGGCCGCGAGAACGACGCGATGCCCTTCATCGCGACCATAGCGCTGTTCGCTCTCTTTTACGCCGGGCTGCTGTTCAGCAAGTGGCCCTACGTGGTCCCGCCCAGCTACACCTTCCGGGACGCCGCCTCCGCGCCGGAGAGCCAGCTCTTTCTGCTGATCGGCCTGCTCTTCGTCGTGCCCTTCGTGCTGATGTACACCGCCTGGACGTACTACGTCTTCCGGGGCAAGGTGCGCGCGGACGCGGGGTATCATTGACACGGGCCTCGCCCTCCTCTCCCCCGGCCCTCACTCCCGGCGCCCCGGGGACAGGTTTGTAAATCTGTCCCCGGTCTTGGCAAATGTTGTCCGCAGGCGGGGGAGGGCAGAGGCCTCCCCCGCCTTGCGGAGGAGTGGTTGAGGAGGGGGCGGGTGCACGGCGCGAACATGAACCCCTCAGCTGACCCCGGCGACGGGACGTCAACGGCCTCCGAGGCGCACCCGCGAGCGTTCCTGCGCACGTTGCTGCAGCCACACCGCCGCTGGCTGCACCTCGCCTGGCTCGCCGGCGCCGGCGCCGGTCTCGCGACCGTTGCGCTGGCCGCGGCGGTCGCGTGGTCGATCCACCTCGCGCTCTTCGGTCAAGGTACCGCTCCGGCCTGGCCGTGGCTCGGCGCGGCAGTGCTGGCCGTGCTGTTGCGCCACGGGCTGCAGGCCCTGCGCGACTGGAGCGGACAGCAGCTCGCCTTCGCGGTACGCGCCGACCTGCGCCAGAAACTGATCGCCACCGCGTCCCGCCTCGGTCCCGTGCACCTGGCGCACCGGGGTCATTCGGGGTCCTGGGCGAGCCGTTACCAGGAACAGGTCGATGCCCTCGCGGGGTATTACGCGCGTTACCTTCCGGCACTGGGCCTCACACTGGCCGTTCCCGGCCTCCTGCTTGCAGCGGCCTTCAGCCAGGACTGGGTCGCCGGCCTGCTCCTGTTACTTTCCGCACCGCTGATCCCGGTCTTCATGGCGCTGATCGGGATGGGGAGCGAGCAGATTCATCAGGCCCAGCAAGAGCGCCAGAACCGGCTGGCCGGGCATTTCCTCGACCGGATTCGCGCCCTGGACCTGCTTCGCCGCAGCCTCGCGCTGGAGGCGGCGCGACAGGACGTGGCCGAGGCAGCGGACGACTACCGGCGGCTCAGCATGCGCGTGCTCCGGGTCGCCTTCCTGTCCTCGGCGGTGATGGAGTTCTTCAGCGCGGTCGCGATCGGCCTCGTCGCGATCTACGTCGGCTTCGCACTGCTGGGCTTCCTGGAGTTCGGGCCGGCCGGAGAACTGACGCTGTTCTCCGGCCTCTTCGTGCTGCTGCTCGCGCCGGAGTACTTCCAGCCGCTGCGCCAGTTCGCGCAGAGCTACCACGACCGTGCCGGCGCGATCGCGGTGGGGGCCGAACTGGCGCCCCTGCTTCAGCCTCCGACGGTCACCGGGCACCCGGCAGCGCTTCGCGCGGCCTCCGGCCCGACCCTGCTGAGGCTGCACAACGTCACCGTGCGTTACGAACCGGACATGCAACCCGCGCTGTCTGGCGTGGAACTCGACATCGCGCGCGGCGAGCAGACCGCGGTCGTGGGTCCGTCCGGCAGCGGCAAGTCCACGCTGCTGGCCCTCTGCGCGGGCTTCGTCCAGGCCGATTCCGGATCCGTCGCGATTGCCACCGACGCCCGTCCCTTTGCCTGGATCGGCCAGCGCGTTCATCTGTTCCACGGCAGCCTGCGGGAAAATCTGCTGCTCGGCGCACCGGAACACACTCCCGATCCGGAACTCGGCGCGGCGATGGCAACGGCCGGCCTGCGGCTCGACGATCCGACCCTGCCGCACGGCCTGGATACACCCATCGGGGAGGACAGCCGCGGGCTCTCGGGCGGTCAGGCACAACGCGTGGCCTTCGCCCGTGCACTGCTGTCCGGCAGCCGCCTCTGGCTGCTCGACGAACCCACCAGCGCGCTCGACCCGCAGACCGAGGACGATCTGCTCACGCGCCTGCTTGCGCACGCCCGCGCACGCGACATCACCGTGCTGGTGGCAACGCACCAGGAGTCCGTCTACCGCCGACTCGGGCGGATCGTACGTCTCGCCGAGGGCCGGCTGCAGGAGGACAGCCGTGTCTGACCTGTCCTTCCTGGGCCGCCTGTTCCGCCGGCGCCGTGCCTGGACGGCCCTCGCCTACCTGCTGCTGGCGCTGACCTGGTCCGCGGCCATTGCACTGCTGGCGCTGTCGGGATGGTTCATTACCGCCGCGGGGCTGGCCGGCGCTGGCCTGCTGCTCGGTCTCGAGCTGTTCACTCCGTCCGCCGGCATCCGTGCCGCCGCCCTGCTGCGCACACTGGCCCGCTACGGTGAGCGCGTTGTCGGACACGAGGCCGTGCTGCGCGTGCTCGCGGACCTGCGCAGTGCCAGCTTCACGGCCATTGCGCGGCTGCCGCTGGAGGCCCAGCGGCGGATGCGCAGCGGCGATCTGCAGCAACGCCTGATCGCCGACATCGACACGCTGGACGGGGTGCCGCTGCGCATCACCGGTCCGCTGGCGGCGGCGGCGCTGGCGGTGCTGGGCGCCGCAGGCCTTGCCGGATGGCTCGCGCCCTGGCCGGCGCCCCTGCTGATCGGTGGCGCCGCCGGGCTGACGCTGGTCGCCTCCGCACTCGCCGCCCGCTTCGGACAGTCCCGCAGCCGGGCCCTGGTGGAGCGGCGCAGCCGCGAGCGGGTCGCCCTGCTGGACTACTTTGGCGGCCTCGCCGACCTGCTCGCCTACCGCCGCACGGAGCCGTACCGGGAGGACCTCGAACGCCGTGAGCGCGAGCAGGCGGGCGCGGTGCTGCTGCAGGAACGGGTCGCGCTGAGCGCGGACCAGGCCGTTCAGGCCCTGGTCGCGCTCAGCGCACTGGCGATGCTGGCGCTGGCGCTGGGGTGGCATGAAGCGGGGCGGGTCAGCGCTCCGGTCGCGGTGCTGCTGGCGCTGATGACCCTGGGGCTGAACGAGGCCCTGAGCAGCCTGCCCGGCGCACTGTGGCGCAGCGGCGAGAGCCTGCAGGCCGCCTCCCGCCTGCGCCGCCTCGGCGTGGCGCCGACGGAGGCCGGCGGCCCGCCCGTGCAGCCGTCCCGCCCATCCGGAGACCTGCCCGCGGACGCCACATTCAAGGTCGAAGAACTGGCCGTGGGATTTGCGGAAGATCCCCCGCTGGCGGCGGGACTCGTCTTCGGACTCGAGATCGGGCAGCCACTGGTGATCCACGGGGCCAGCGGGCGCGGAAAGACCACGCTACTCGAGACGCTGGCCGGCGAACGGCTGCCGCTGCGGGGTTCGGTGATACTGGCCGGGCGCCGGCTCGAGGAATGGCCGGAGGCGGTGCGCTACCGGGCGATCGGTTATCTCCCGCAGCAGACCACCCTGCTCGACGATACCGTCGCCACGAACCTGGGCCTGGGGTTGCCGGAGTTGCCGGATCACCGCCTGTGGGAGGTCCTGGAAACAGTGGAACTGGCGGCTGCACTGCGCCGCGAGGGTTCCGGCCTCGCCTACCGCACCGGCGAACGGGGACGGCGTCTATCGGGGGGGCAGGCGCGGCGGCTGGCACTCGCGCGGCTGCTGCTGCGCGAACCGCCGGTGGTGCTACTGGACGAGCCCTTCGCCGGACTGGACGCCCCGCTGGAGCGCCGCATCCTCGAGCGTATCTCTCCCTGGCTTCAGGGCCGCCGCGTGGTCCTGGTCACACACGCGCCGGATCGGCTGCCGGCGGACTGGACCCGCCTCGCGATCGCGCCCGGCGGGCAGTGACCGGCGCGGCCGCGCTGATGCGCGTCAGGGATCGCCCGGACGCCAGACGCCGGAGGCGGCCTGGGGGGGTTGCGACGGCGGGGCCGACTGCTTGCGGCTCTCGACGTCCACGAACACCGAGTCCGTGAACTGGGCCAGCTGCGAGAGGTAGTCCTTGCGCTGGGCGACCGGCTCCGGCATCTGGGCCACCAGGTAGCCGATCACCGCGGCGAGATACTGCACGCCAACGATCGGCTCACTGGCCCGGGGATCGGCCTCGATCAGTATGTTCTGGACCTTCTGGATCAGGTCTCCGGACAATTGCAGGCTGTCGTCGCTCATCGTGGAGTCCATTCAGTCATCGTGGGCGGTACATAAGACTACGCGACATCGGCTCCAGGCAAAAACCGCGGCGGTGAAAGGGGACATCGCCCGGCGGCCGAGGCAACCGGGCGCGGGCGGTTGGCTGGTGGGCACACTCCGTTTTGCCCACCCTACGCTTGACGCCGCCGTAGCGTGGACCAAGCGCAGCGGGCCCACCAGCCCGACCCCCGGCGGTCAGGACCGGAAGACCAGGCCGCCGGCATCGGCATCGACATCGAGGTGCACCACGGCGCCCGGCGCGAACTCGCCGGACAACAGCTTCTGCGCCAGCGGATTCTCGACCTGCGTCTGGATTGCCCGCTTCAGCGGCCGGGCCCCGTACACCGGATCGAATCCGGCCTCGCCCAGTTGATCCAGCGCGGCCTCGCTGACCTCCAGCGCGATGTCGCGTTCGGCCAGGCGCTCGCGCAGGATGCCGAGTTGGATGTCGGTGATCGCGCGGATCTGCTCCCGGCCCAGCGGGTGGAAGACCACCACGTCGTCGACGCGGTTGATGAATTCCGGCCGGAAGTGCTGCCCGACCACCTCCATCACCGCCGCCTTCATCTGCGGATAGTTCTCCTCGCCGGCCATCTCCTGGATCAGCTGCGACCCGAGATTCGAGGTCATCACGATCACCGTGTTGCGGAAGTCCACCGTGCGCCCGTGGCCGTCGGTGAGCCGGCCATCGTCCAGCACCTGCAGCAACACGTTGAACACGTCCGGGTGCGCCTTCTCCACCTCGTCGAGCAGGATCACCGAATAGGGCTTGCGGCGCACCGCCTCGGTCAGGTAACCGCCCTCCTCGTAACCGACGTAGCCGGGAGGCGCGCCGATCAGCCGGGCCACCGAGTGCTTCTCCATGAACTCCGACATGTCGATCCGCACCATCGCCTCGTCCGTGTCGAACAGGAAGGAGGCCAGCGCCTTGGTCAACTCGGTCTTGCCCACCCCGGTCGGCCCGAGGAACAGGAAGGAGCCGTTCGGGCGGTTCGGATCCGACAACCCCGCGCGGGAACGCCGGATCGCGTTCGCAACCGCACGCAGGGCCTCTTCCTGCCCCACCACGCGCTGCGAGATCGCCTCTTCCATGCGCAGCAGCTTGTCCCGCTCGCCCTCGAGCATCTTGGACACCGGGATCCCGGTCCAGCGCGACACGACCTCGGCGACCTCCTCGTCGGTGACCCTGTTGCGCAGCAGACGGGTCTCCCGGCCCTCCATCTCCGAGGCCTGCTCAAGCGCCTTCTGCAACTCGGGAATGCGGCCGTACTGGAGCTCCGACATCCGGTTCAGATCCCCCGCGCGCCGCGCCGCCTCCAGCTCCATGCGCGCGCGCTCGAGCTCTTCCTTGGTCTGCGCGGCACCGGTCACCGCCGCCTTCTCGACCTTCCAGATCTCCTCGAGGTCGGAATACTCGCGCTCGAGCCGCGAGATCTCCTCTTCCAGCGCGGCGAGGCGCTTGCGCGAGGCCTCGTCGGTCTCCTTCTTCATCGCCTCGCGCTCGATCTTCAGCTGGATCAGCCTCCGGTCGAGACGGTCCATCTCCTCCGGCTTGGAGTCGATCTCCATCTTGATCCGGCTGGCCGCCTCGTCGATCAGGTCGATGGCCTTGTCCGGCAGCTGCCGGTCAGTGATGTACCGCTGCGACAGCTGAGCCGCGGCGACGATCGCTGGGTCGGTGATCGTGATTCCGTGGTGCACCTCGTAGCGCTCCTTCAGGCCCCGCAGGATCGCGATCGTGTCCTCCATCGTCGGCTCGTCCACCAGCACCTTCTGGAAGCGCCGCTCCAGCGCCGCATCCTTCTCGATGTGCGTGCGGTACTCGTCCAGCGTGGTCGCGCCGATGCAGTGCAACTCGCCGCGTGCCAGCGCGGGCTTGAGCATATTGCCCGCGTCCAATGCGCCCTCGGCCTTGCCGGCACCGACCATCGTGTGCAGCTCGTCGATGAACAGGATCACCCGGCCCTCTTCCTTCGACAGGTCCTTCAGCACGCCCTTCAGCCGCTCCTCGAAGTCGCCACGGTACTTCGCGCCGGCGAGCAGCGCACCGAGGTCGAGCGCGAGCACGCGCTTGTTCTTCAGGCCCTCCGGCACCTCGCCGTTGATGATGCGCTGGGCCAGCCCCTCGACGATCGCGGTCTTGCCGACACCGGGCTCGCCGATCAGCACCGGGTTGTTCTTGGTGCGCCGCTGCAGCACCTGGATCGCGCGGCGGATCTCCTCGTCGCGGCCGATCACCGGGTCGAGCTTGCCCTGCTCGGCGCGCTCGGTCAGATCCATGGTGTACTTCTCCAGTGCCTGGCGGGTGTCCTCGGCATTTGGATCATCGACGCTGGCGCCGCCGCGCATCTGCTCGACGGCCGTCTCCAGGTTCGCCTGGGTCACGCCGGTCTTCTTCAGGAGTTCCGCCGCCGCACCGCGATCCTGCGCGGCCGCCAGCAGGAACAGCTCCGACGAGATGTACTGGTCGTTGCGCTGCTGCGCGAGCTTGTCGGAGACGTTAAGCAGCCGGTTCAAGTCATTGGAGACGTGGACCTCCCCGGGCGTGCCCTCGACCCGGGGCAGGCGCCCCAGGGCCTCGCCGAGCGCGGAGCGCAGCTGGTTCACGTTCGCGCCGGCCTGTTCCAGCACGGGCCGCACGGTACCGCCCTCCTGGTTCAGCAGCGCCGCGAGCACGTGCACCGGCTCGATGAACTGATGATCGCGGCCAACGGCCAGCGACTGCGCGTCGGCCAGCGCCTCCTGGAATTTAGTGGTCAGTCGATCCATACGCATGGGTGGGGTCCCCTCGGGAAGAAGTTTGATCTGACACACAAGGTGGGGGTATGCGCGGCCGTTTCAAGTGCCGGGACGGGTTGTGCACCGCGGGTGCATTCGGGGGTAGCTCGCGGCGGAGGGTGCCACGCGGCCGCGGCCGCGGCGGATCTGGCGGGCTGGCCGGTGGGACGCAGACCGGGAGGCCGGCTCCGCATCCGGGCACCCACCGTCACGGCAAAGGTCTCCCGCCAAATCCCGGCACCCCCGTCAGACATAAGGATCTCAGGCCACCCGCCAGATCAGGGTGGCCATGCGGCCGCAGGGGCCGTCGCGGCGGTAGGAGAAGAAGGTCGCGGGCTCGGCGTGGGTGCAGCGGCCACCGCCGTGGATTTCGCGCAGGCCGGCGCGCTCGAGCCTGAGGCGCGCGAGGCGGTAGATGTCGGCGAACCAGCGGTCGCCGGTGCCGGGCCGGAATGCGTCTGCGGCCTCGGCATCCGGGCCGACGAAGCCTGCGCGGACCTCCGGACCGACCTCGAAGGCCTCCGGACCGATCGCCGGACCGAGCCATGCGGTGACCTCTGTCGGCGGATATCCCAGGGCATCGAGCGTGGCCTCGAGCACGCCGCCGGCCAGGCCGCGCCAGCCGGCGTGCGCGGCGGCGATCTCCCGTCCGTCGAGGGTCGCGAAGAGCACCGGCAGGCAATCGGCGGTCTGCACGCCACAGACCTGCCCCGGAGCCCGGGCAATTACCGCGTCGGCCTCGACCGCCCCGGTCATCCCCGTCGCCTCGGCCACCGCGACACCGTGCACCTGTGTCGGCCAGACCGGCAGCCGCGGCAGGTCCAGTGCCGCGGCGAGCAGGCTCCGGTTGCGGTGGACGGCCGCGGGGTCGTCACCCGTGTGCAGCGCGAGATTGAGACTCTGCCAGGGCCCGGTGCTGACGCCACCGGCGCGGGTGGTCTGGACCGCGCGCAGGTTCGGCGGCAGCGGCCAGTCGGGAACGATCAGCGGGAGGGCGCTCATGGCCGGCCCCCGGAGGTCTCCATCGCCGCGACGTCGAGTTCCAGGGCATCGAGCAGCGCCTGGAAGTCCGCGGGCAGCGGGGCCTCGAAACGGCACTCGGCACCGGTGACCGGATGCACCAGGCCGAGAACGGCGGCGTGCAGCGCCTGACGCCGGAAGGCCGCAAGCGCCTGCGCCGCCGCCTCGGTCATCCCGCGCACCGGCCGCGGCCGCCCGCCGTAGGTCGGGTCGCCCACCACGGGGTGACTGGCCTGCGCCATGTGCACGCGGATCTGGTGGGTGCGCCCGGTATCCAGGTGGACCGCCACAAGGGTGTGCGCGCGCAGGCGCCTCAGGATGCGGTAGTGCGTCACAGCGGGCCGGCCGCCGCTGACCACTGCCATGCGCTTGCGGTCGACCGGATGGCGGCCGATCGGCCTGTCGATGGTCCCGCCGCTGATCGGCAGGCCGCGCACCAGCGCCCGGTATTCCCGGTGCACGCTGCGCTGCTGGAGCTGGCGCACCAGGCTGGTCCGGGCGGCCGGGGTGCGCGCGATGACCAGCAGGCCCGTGGTCTCCTTGTCCAGGCGGTGCACGATGCCGGCCCGCGGCAGCGCGGCAAGTTCCGGGGCAAAGTGGAGCAGCGCGTTCACCAGCGTGCCGGACGGATGCCCGGCCGCTGGATGCACCACGAGCCCGGCCGGCTTGTTGACCACGATGATCGCCGCATCCGCGTGTACCACGTCGAGGTCGATCGCCTCTGCGCGTGACGCGGACTCGGGGATCTCCGGGACCGTCAGATGCACCTCCTCTCCGCCCCGAACCGTCGTCTTCGGCTTCGGCTGACCGCCATCGACCGTCAGCAGCCCCTCGCGAAGCCACTGGTTCAACTGGCTGCGGGAATATTCCGCGAAGACGCGTGCAAGCGCCGCATCGAGGCGCTGTCCCGCCAGTTCGCCTGGCAGCACCGCGGATCGCTGTTCAGTACCGGTCATGGCCGCCACGCGGCCCCTGGCCGCATTGTTGTAGAATCCGCGCGTGATGCATTGTCCCCGAGGCCCCGCCGTGTCGGTAGTTCGCTGGTTGATCGTCCTGGCCGTCATCTTAACCGTGTCCGGCTGTGCGGCCTTGCGGGAGGACCCGACGGCGGACTGGTCGGCGAGCCAGCTGTACGGCGAGGCCAAGGCCGCGCTGGATTCCGGAAACTACCAGCAGGCGGTCGAATACTACGAGCTGCTGGAGGCCCGCTTCCCCTTCGGCCGCTTTGCGCAGCAGGCGCAGATCGAGATCCCCTACGCATATCACAAGGCTGGCGAATCCGAGGCGGCACTGGCCGCGGTCGACCGCTTCGTGCAACTGAACCCGCGGCATCCGAATCTCGACTATGCCTACTATCTGCGCGGGCTGATCAATTTCGATCCTGACCAGGGGTTCCTGAGCCGGGTCTTCCCGATGGATCCGGCGGAGATGGACACCCAGCCGCTGGAGGAGGCCTTCCAGGACTTCGGCCGCCTGGTCAGCGAATACCCGGAGAGCCGGTACACGCCGGACGCCCGGCAGCGCATGGTCTTCATCCGCAATGCCCTGGCCGCGCACGAACTCCGGGTGGCCCAGTTCTACATCGAGCGCCGGGCCTGGGTCGCCGCCGTGCAGCGCGCCCGCTACGTGGTGGAACGCTACCCGGGCGCGGCGGTCATGCCGCAGGCGCTGGCCATCCTCTACCAGAGCTACCGTGCGCTGGATCTCGACGAACACGCCGAGAACACGATGGCCGTGCTGGAACTGAACTACCCCGAGCAGGCAGAGGCGGTTCTGGCCGGGCAGCCCGTGGTCATCAACGCGGAGATGGGCGGACTGCGCGGCTGGTTCGAGCGTCTGCCCTTCTTCGCGAACTGAAGCCGCACGAGCGCCACCAATGACGACGGCGCTGTCCGGCGTCCCCGGGGGTGCGCCGCGCCTGGCGCCCGCTTCCCGCTACAACGCGTCCGCACCCTCCTCGCCGGTGCGGATGCGCACGGCGCGGTCGACCGGGGTGACGAAGATCTTGCCGTCCCCGATCTTGCCGGTGTTCGCCGCGTTCACGATCGCATCGAGGCACAGGTCCACCTGGCCGTCGTCAACCACCACTTCCAGCCTCACCTTGGGCAGGAAGTCCACCACGTACTCGGCGCCGCGGTAGAGTTCGGTGTGTCCCTTCTGCCGCCCGAAACCCTTCACCTCGGTTGCGGTCATGCCCGTGATGCCGGCCTCGGTCAGGGCCTCTCGGACATCCTCGAGCTTGAATGGCTTGATGATCGCTTCGATCTTCTTCATGACTCCTCCTGGGAATGGGGCTTTTCGCCCCTTTGGCCGTCGCGATAGCCGGAAGTGATGGGGTAGCGCCGGTCGCGGCCGAAGGCGCGCGCGGACACCCGCACGCCGGGGGCCGCCTGACGCCGCTTGAACTCCGCCAGGAAGACCATGCGCGCGATGCGCTCCACGGTCTCCCGGACGAAACCGCGAGCGACGATCTCGTCCACCGAGGACTCCTGCTCGACGAAGGCCTCGAGAATCTCGTCGAGTACCGGGTAGGGTGGCAGGTTGTCGACATCCTGCTGGTCCGGTGCCAGTTCCGCACTCGGCGGACGGGTAATCACGCGTTCCGGGATCACGCGGCTGATCCCGTTGCGCATCCGCGCAAGGCGGTAGACCCACTGCTTGGTCACGTCGCGCAGGGGGGCGAAGCCGCCGGCCATGTCGCCGTAAAGCGTCGCGTAGCCGACCGCCATCTCGCTCTTGTTGCCGGTGGCGAGCAGGAGCTTGCCGGTCCGGTTGGACAGGGCCATCAGCACGACCCCGCGGCAACGCGACTGCAGGTTCTGCTCGGTCACGTCCCCGGGATTCTGGTTCTGGTCCGGAAAGGATTCCTTCAGGCCTGCCCGGAACGCCTCCACCATCGGTTCGATCGCGAGTTCGCGGTAGTCGATGCCGAGCCAGGACGCGGTCTGCCGGGCGTCGTCGATGCTCATCGACGCGGTGTATCGGTACGGCATCATCACCGCCTCCACCGCGTCCGGTCCCAGTGCATCCACGGCCAGGGCCGCGGTCAGGGAGGAATCAATGCCGCCGGAGAGTCCCAGAAGCACACCCGAAAAGCCGTTCTTGCGCGCATAGTCGCGGATGCCGACCATGATCGCGCGGTACATGTCCAGGGCCTCCGGGTCGACCACGGCGGGCTCCGCGGCGGCCCCCTCCTCGTCGTCGCCCCAGACCAGCGAGTCGGGATGCGGGTGCTCGAGTTCGACCGCCTGTTCGCGAACCCGCAGCACACCGTCCCCGCCCCGCTCCACGTCGATCACCGCGAGGCCCGCGATCCAGGCTGGCAGCAGCGGCTGTACCGCCCCGTCGGCCGCAACCACGAAGGAGCGTCCATCGAAGACCAGCTCGTCCTGTCCGCCCACGGAGTTCAGGTACACCACCGGGCAGCCGGTCTCCTCCACCCGCGCTCGAACCACCGCCTCGCGTTCCGCCGTCTTGCCGCGATGGTAGGGTGAGGCGTTCAGATTCAGGATGAGTTCCGCCCCGGCCGCGGCCGCCAGGGCCGCCGGTTCGGGCCGCCAGATGTCCTCGCAGACGGTCAGGGCCATCCGCATCCCTGCAATCTCCGCCACCACGGCCTCGGTGCCGGGATGAAAGTAGCGACGCTCATCGAAGACGCTGTAGTTGGGCAGCCTGTGCTTCGCGTACTGCGCCTGCACCCGGCCATCACGAAGCAGCAGCGCCGCATTGATCACACCGGAGCCGGTCGCCAGGGGTGCGCCGATCACCAGGTCGATTCCCCGGGCACCGGCCGCGATCCGTTCGACCTCCGCCGCGGTGTCCTGGAGAAACCGGGGCCGCAGGAGCAGGTCCTCCGGTGGGTAGCCGGTGATCGCGAGTTCGGGGAAGACGGCGACGTCCGCGCCCAGGGCCCGTGCACGCTCCGTCGCCTCGAGCATGCGCGAGGCGTTCCCGCGCAGGCTACCGACCACGGGATTCATCTGGGCCAGGGCCATGCGCAGACTCGTTCTGGAGGGCATCGTATTGGCCCGGATCCGCCAGCGTGCGCTTCAGCCGAGGGCCCGGGCCATTGCGGCACCGAGTTCCGCCGGACTCGCCGCGATCTCGGCGCCCGCATCGCGCAGGGCCGCGATCTTCTGACCGGCGGTACCCTGCCCGCCCGCAATGATCGCACCCGCATGGCCCATCCGGCGGCCCGGCGGAGCGGTGGCCCCGGCGATGTAGGCCGCGACCGGCTTGTCGAAGGATTCCCGAATGAAGGCTGCGGCCCGTTCCTCGGCCTCGCCGCCGATCTCGCCGACCAGCAGCACGCCCTCGGTCTCCGGATCCCCGGCGAACAGACGGAGACAGTCGACGAAGTCCAGCCCCTGGATCGGATCCCCGCCGATCCCGATGCAGGTGCTCTGCCCCAGGCCGAGGTCAGTGGTCTGCTTCACCGCCTCGTAGGTCAGGGTGCCCGACCGCGACACGATACCGACGCGGCCACGGCGGTGGATGTAACCCGGCATGATGCCGACCTTGCAGGCCTCGGGCGTGATGATCCCGGGACAGTTCGGACCGATCAGGCGCGTTGGTCCCTGACCCAGGTACTGCTTCACGCGGATCATGTCCTGCACCGGGATGCCCTCGGTGATGCAGACGACCAGTTCAATCCCGGCGTCGGCCGCCTCGCAGATCGCATCCGCGGCAAAGGCAGCGGGCACGTAGATCATCGTCGCCTGGGCGCCCGCCTCCTGCACGGCCTCGGCGACGGTGTCGAAGACCGGCAGGTCCAGGTGCCGCTGCCCGCCCTTGCCCGGCGTCACGCCCGCGACCATCCGCGTGCCATAGGCGATGGCCTGTTCCGAGTGAAAGGTGCCCTGCTTCCCGGTGAAGCCCTGGCAGATCACCCGGGTGTCGCGATCCACGAGGACGCTCATGCCGCGGCCTCCACGGCGGCGCGGGCCGCCTCGTCGAGATCCGCGGCGGCCAGGATGTCCAGCCCGCTGCGCGCGAGGGCCTCGCGGCCTGCCTCTGCGTTCGTGCCCTCGAGTCTCACCACCACGGGCACCTGGACCTGCACCTCGCGGATCGCGGCAATGATGCCCTCCGCGATCAGGTCGCAGCGCACGATGCCGCCGAAGATGTTCACCAGTACCGCGCGCACGGAGGCATCGGAGAGGATCAGCTTGAAGGCGGCGGCCACGCGTTCCACGGTGGTGCCTCCGCCCACGTCCAGGAAATTGGCGGGCTGACCGCCATGGTGCTGAATCAGGTCCATGGTCGCCATCGCGAGCCCCGCACCGTTGACCATGCAGCCGATATCGCCGTCCAGGCGGATGTAATTGAGGTCATGCCCGTGGGCGCGTTCCTCGGCCTCGTGCCGTTGCCGCGCGTCGCGCAGCCCGAAGATCTCGCGCTGCCGGTACGCCGCCGAGTCATCGATCGCAAGCTTCGCGTCAAGCGCGATCAGCTCCTGATCGGCGGTCAGCACCAGCGGGTTGATCTCCAGCAGCTGCGCGTCCGCCGACTGGAACAGGCGATGGGCATCGTGCACCAGTCGGCCGGCGGCCCGGGCCGGTTCCCCCTGCAGGCCCAATATCCGCGCCACCCGGCGACCGTGGAAGGGCATCACCCCGGTGGCCGGGTGGATCGGCAGCGTCACCACGGCCTGCGGGCGCTCGCGCGCCAGGGTCTCGATGTCCATGCCACCCTCGGCAGAGACGACCATCACGATCGACGCCTGGGAACGGTCCACCAGCATCCCGAAATAGAACTCGCGATCGATCGCCGCGGCCGGCTCCATCAGCAGCTGGTCCACCGGCAGGCCCTCGGGACCGCTCTGCGCGGTGACCAGCCGGGACCCGAGCAGACGGCCGGCGACCTCTTCCGCCTCCCGTGCGTTCCCGACCACGACCACTCCGCCCGCCTTGCCGCGGCCGCCGCTGTGCACCTGCGCCTTGATCAGTGCGGTCCCGCAGTCGAGCCGCGCCCAGGCCACACCGGCGTCTTCCACGCCGGTGATCAGTTCGCCCTGCGGCACCGCGATGCCGGATGAGCGGAACAGGGCCTTGGCCTGGAATTCGTGAAGGTTCATGCGCGCTGAGCATAGCGAGCCACCGGTCCAGCCACAACCGCCACCGGACGCGGCGCGGGTTGCGCGGCAGGTGCCGATGGCCGACGGAGGCCTTAACCGCCCCAGACGGACCTGATGTTAGAATCCTCCCATGAGACTGCTGCTGCTGATCGCCGCGATCGTGGGCGTGTTCCTGATTGTCCGCACGCTCCTTCGCAGCACCGGACGGAGGACGCCCGAGAAGCCCGAGCAGCTTAAGCAGCAGGGCGCGATGGTGCGCTGCGCGCACTGCGGCGTTCACGTGCCACAGTTCGAGGCCTATCGATCCGGCAACCGCATGTACTGTTCCCGGGACCACGCCCTTGCGGACAAGCGCGATCACAACGAAGACTGACCCCCCGTGATCGCCCATGAAGAGATTTCACGGTCGCTCTGGCTGACGGCGCTGTACCGGCTCTTCGTCGCGCTCTTTCTGATCTGGCTGGCAACGCTCGCTCCCGGCGATCCCGGCTTCGTGCCCCCGGCACCCGTGTCCTACCTGTTCATCAGTGCCGCCTACCTGGTCTTCGCGCTGGTGCTGGTGGTGGTGGCGCGCAATCCCGACGGGGAATTCAGGGGCCTGCTGCAGTACAAGGCCATCGGAGGCGCGCTGCTGGACGTACTCGCGATCAGCCTGATCCTGCTGACCGCCGGGGGCGTGCAGAGCGGCCTCGGCCTGCTGCTGATCCCCCCGGTCGCCGCGACCGCCACCATGACCAGCGGCCGGACCAGCCTGTTCATCGCGGCCCTGGCGACCCTGGTGATCCTGCTGACCGAGCTGCTGATCGGACCCGCCATGCCGTGGCCGTTCGAGGCGGGCCCGACACAGGCCGGCCTGCTCGGCGCGACGCTGTTCATCGCGGTGGTGCTGACCTCTCGGCTCGCCCAGCGCGCGGGCAGCAGCGAGGCGCGCGCGGTGCGTCAGGAGATGGCCCTTGCCAGCATGGCCGAACTGAACGCCCAGATCATCGCCCGCATGGGCGCCGGGGTCATCGCGCTGGATCCTGAGGGCAACGTCCTCAGCATCAACGAGGCCGCTCGCCGCCTGCTGCCGCCCCGGACCGGCTCGACGATCGACGAGCTGTCGCCCCGGCTCAAGGCGATCGTCGAGCACTGGCAGGAGCACAGCGGCCGGTCGGAACTGCACATGATCCCCGGAGACGAGGAGCAGACGGAACTCGAGGTCCGCCTGGCGCCGCTGGGGATGTTCGGGGAGCAGGGCGCCCTGCTGTTGATCGATGACGCCGCGGAGAGCAAGCGCCGGGCGCAGGCCGCCAAGCTGGAGGCCATGGGCCGGCTGACCGCGAGCATTGCCCACGAGATCCGCAATCCCCTCGGGGCGATCAGCCACAGCGCCCAGCTGCTCGCGGAATCGCCGAACCTGGGCGCCCCCGATCAGCGCCTGCTCGACATCATCCAAAAGCAGAGCCACCGGGTCGACGGGGTGATCCGCAATGTCCTCGGCCTGTCCCGCGGCGGTTCCCCGCAGCGCGAGATGTTCAACCTGAGGGAGCGGCTCGAGCGCTTCGCCGAGGACTTCTGCAGCGCAACGCAGATGCCTCGGAGTTCGCTGCGCATCAGCGTTCACCCGGAGGATTCCGAGGTGCTGTTCGACCCCTCCCAGCTCAACCAGGCCCTGTGGAATCTCTGCATGAACGCGCGGCTGCACGGCGGTCACGACCAGCCCGGCAGCGCTCCGGTGATCCTGCGTGGCGGCGCGGGCCAGATACGCCGCTCGGTCACCCTCGACGTGATCGACGACGGGCCCGGGGTACCGCCCGAGGAGCGCGAGGGCCTGTTCGAGCCGTTCTCCTCGAAGTCGCCGGGCGGCACGGGTCTGGGGCTTTACATTTCCAGGCTGCTCTGCGAAAACAATGGCGCTGCGCTCGAGTACGTGCAGCAGCCCCGGGGCGGATGCTTCCGAATCCTCTTCGCACCCACGGATTCGCCCGTCCAGGGGTCGAACTTCAAGGAACCGCCGACCCTGGCCGACAACCCGGGATGAGCGGGGGCCGACGGCCCCCGACTGTCCGAAGCGAGTGTCATCCCAGGTCATGCACGCGAACGCAGCACCGATCACGAGCCACGCACCCCGAGGGCGGCGGATGAGCATCAAGCACGTGCTGGTCGTCGACGACGAACCGGACATCTGTGCGCTGCTGGAGATCACGCTGCAGCGTATGGGCATCGAAACCACCAGCACCACGCGCATGCGGGAGGCGCTGGACCTGGTTGGCCAGCGCACCTTCGATCTGTGCCTGACCGACATGCGCATGCCTGACGGCGACGGCCTCGAGCTGGTCAAGCACATTCAGGGGCACTGCCCCGACCTTCCGGTCGCGGTGATCACCGCCCACGGCAGCGTCGACAGCGCGGTGAACGCGCTGAAGCTGGGCGCCTTCGATTTCGTGACCAAGCCGGTGAACCTCGACATGCTGCGCCGGCTGATCGACAACGCGCTGAAGCTTGGGAAGGCACCGGTCCCGGACGATCTGTTGCAGGACCCTGCCGAGTCGGCGGATCCCGGTCCGCTGCTCGGGCGTTCCGAGGCCATGGACCAGCTGCGCGGGAAGGTCGCGCGGCTTGCGCGCAGCCAGGCGCCGGTGATGATCCTGGGCGAATCCGGCTCCGGCAAGGAGCTCGTCGCGCGCGAGATCCACCGTCTCGGCTCCCGGAACGATCAGCCCTTCGTCCCGGTGAACTGCGGCGCGATCCCGTCAGAGCTGATGGAGAGCGAATTCTTCGGGCACTGCAAGGGCGCCTTCACGGGGGCGGTTCGGGACAAGCCCGGCCTGTTCCGAGAGGCACACGGGGGCACGCTGTTCCTGGACGAGATCGCCGAGCTTCCGCTGGCGCTGCAGGTCAAGCTGCTGCGCGCGCTGCAGGAACGCGCGATCAAGCCGGTCGGTTCGGCGCGCGAGGAGAACGTCGACGTCCGGATCCTGTCGGCCACCCACAAGGACCTCGCGGCCGAGGTGGACGAGGGGCACTTCCGTCAGGACCTCTACTACCGTCTGAACGTCGTCGAGCTGCGGGCGCCTCCGCTGCGGGAACGCCCCGAGGACATCGCGTCCCTGGCCACGCACATCCTCGGCCAGATCGCGGACCGCTGGGGGCTCCCGCCCCTGTCGCTCGAATCCGCCGCGATGCACCGCCTCGCCGGGTATCACTTCCCGGGAAACGTGCGCGAGCTGGAGAACATCCTGGAGCGGGCCGCGGTGATGGTCGACGGGCCGGTGATCGACGCCGACGCACTCGAGTTCCCGGAGCGCGGACCGGCCCAACGCAACGGGGCGCTGACCGTCAACGACAGCGTGGGGCTGGACGATCAGCTCGCGGAACAGGAACGGGCCGCGCTCGAGGCGGCACTGGCGAAGACGGGCGGCAATCGGACCGCAGCGGCCCGACTGCTCGGCCTGAGCTTCCGGCAACTCCGCTACCGCCTGAAGAAGCTCGGCATCGACTAGCCCACAACGCAACGGCCGTTCGCGCGCGAGGCGCGCTCCCACGCATCGTGCCCTCGTGGGAGCGGCCTCTGGCCGCGATGCGGCGGTGGGGTGGGGATCGCGGCTGGAAGCCGCTCCTACGGGGGGGTGGTGTCAGGCTCCGCGGAGCATGCCCTCGTGGGAGCGGCCTCTGGCCGCGATTGCCGGGGCGTTGGTAGGTCGCGGCCAGGGGCCGCTTCCGACCCGCCCGGGCGGATCGGGCAGCCCGCGCAGCATCGCTTCCAGTTCGAACAGCGGCAGCCCCACGACATTGCTGTAGGAACCCGCAATGCAGCGCACGAAGGCGGCGGCCCGGCCCTGGATCGCATAGGCGCCGGCCTTGCCCAGCGGCTCGCCCGTAGCCACGTACGCGGTGATCTCGGCGTCCTCGATCGCGCGCATCCGCACCCGGGTGCGGACGCTTCGCCCATGGCCGGAATGGTCCCGCCGCGCAAGGTAGAGGCCGCTGTACACCGTGTGCCCCCGCCCCGACAGCCGCCGCAGCATCGCCGCTGCGGCCACACCGTTTCCGGGCTTGCCGAGGATCTCCTGCTCCAGGGCGACGACCGTGTCGGCGCCGAGCACCCACTGCTGCGGATCGGCCGCCCCGAGCGCGGCCTCCGCCTTGGCACGGGACAGCCGCGACACCAGCGCCACCGGCGCCTCGCCGGGCCACGGCGACTCGTCGATGTCCACCGGCGCCACCGTGAATTGCAGACCCAGCTGCGCCAGCAGCTCCCGGCGCCGCGGCGAGGCAGAGGCGAGAAGCAGCGGCCGGGTCACGCGCGGTGGTAGGGATGATTGTTGAGCAGCGACCAGGCGCGGTAGAGCTGCTCGGCCACCAGCACCCGCACCAGCATGTGCGGAAAGGTCAGCGGAGACAGCGACCACAGCCAGTCGGCGCGCGCGCGCACCGCATCGTCGAGCCCGGCCGCCCCGCCGATGACCAGCGCCACGTCGCGGCCCGACTGCTGCCAGCCCGCAAGGCGGTCCACCAGTCCCTGCGTATCGACCTCCCGCCCCCGCTCGTCCAGCGCGACGACCAGCGCCTGCTCGGGAATGGCCGCGAGCAGGGCCTGGCCCTCGAGCCGGCGCAGCGTGGCGGTATCCATCGCCCGCGAGCGGGCCGGACTGGGCAGGGCCCGCAGCGCCATCGGCAATTCACGGGGCATTCGGGCCGCATACTCGTCGAAGCCCGTGGCCACCCAGCCCGGCATGCGCTGGCCGATCGCGAGCAGATGCAGGCGCACGGAACCGGGATCAGCGCCGCATCCGGCGCACCAGATCCGGCCCCGGGAAGGCCTCGCCGCCGGACGGCGCGGCCGTATCCCCGCTTCCGTCCTCCGCGAGCCACAGCTTCTCGAGGTTGTAGAAGTTTCGGACCGTGGGCAGCATCACGTGCACGATCACGTCGTTCAGGTCGACCAGCACCCATTCCTGCCCATCCTGCCCCTCGACGCCAAGGGCGCGGACGCCGGATTCCTTCGCCTTCTCGACCACCGTGTCCGCCAGCGATTTCACATGCCGGTTGGACGTACCGCTCGCGATCACCATGTAATCGGCGAGCGGGGTCTTCCCGCGCACGTCCAGCACACGGATCTGCTGGCCCTTCATGTCCTCGAGGGCCTGCGTTACGAGATCGACGAGCCGTTCACTCTGCATGTTTTCCTTCCTGGTCTGTGCTCATTCGGATGATGGCGCGGCAGCATCGCGGTAGAGCCGGTGCTCGGCAATGTAGTGCAGGACACCGCCGGGCAACAGGAACCGGGGACTGCGCCCGGAATGCAGGCACTCGCGGATCGCCGTGCCGGAGATGTCCAGTTGGGTGACCGGCTGGAAGCGGACCCGCCCACTGGGCGCGCTCCGCAGTGCCGCCACGGAATCCGCGACCTCGGCCAGCGCCATGCAGGGCGAATCCGTCGCGGGCTCGGTTCCGGGTCGGTGGGTCGCCACGACATGGGCCAGTCGCGGGATCTCCCGCCACCGGTGCCAGCTGTCCAGGCCGGCAAAGGCGTCCATCCCCATCACCAGCAGCAGCGGGCGCTCCACACCGATCTCGGCGCGCAGCTCGCGGAGGGTATCGACGGTGAATGAGGGACCGGCCCGCGAGAGCTCCCGGGCATCGGCGACGAAGCCGCGCACTCCGGCGATCGCGCGCTCGACCATCGCCAGACGGTGATCCGCCGCCACCTCCGGTTGCTCCCGGTGCGGCGGCACGTGGCTGGGAATGAAACGCAGCTCGTTGAGGCCGAGTGACTCGTGCACCTCGAGGGCCGGACGCAGATGCCCGAAATGAACCGGATCGAAGGTACCGCCGAGGACACCGATCACGAATCCGCAAGCCTCCCGGATATGCGGCCGACCTGGCCGATCACGCGCCTCGGGCCGCTCACCCGCCGCCCCGCTCAGGTCCGGACATGCCCGTCACCGAGTACCACGTATTTCTGGGTGGTCAGCCCCTCCAGCCCGACCGGACCGCGGGCGTGCAGCTTGTCGGTGCTGATGCCGATCTCGGCGCCCAGTCCGTACTCGAAACCGTCCGCGAAGCGGGTGGAGGCGTTCACCATAACGGAACTGGAATCGACCGCACGCAGGAAGCGCCGCGCCGCGGACCAGTCCTCGGTGATGATGCTGTCGGTGTGCCGGGAGCCGTAGGTATTGATGTGATCCATGGCCTGATCCAGGGATTCCACGATCCGGATCGCGAGCACCGGCGCGAGGTATTCCTCGGCCCAGTCGCTCTCCGTTGCGGGGTGGGCGTCCGGCAGCACCGCGCGGGTCTGCGCGCAGCCGCGCAGCTCGACGCCATGCTCCGCATAGGCCCGCTCAAGCCGCGGCAGCATTGCCGCCGCCTGCTCCCGGTGCACCAGCAGGGTCTCCATGGTATTGCAGGTGCCGTAGCGCTGCGTCTTCGCATTCACCGCGACCGCGAAGGCCTTCTCGGCATCCGCGGCGGCGTCGATGTACACGTGGCAGACCCCGTCCAGGTGCTTGATCACCGGGATCAGGGACTCCCGGCTGACCCGTTCGATCAGCCCCTTGCCGCCGCGCGGCACCAGCACGTCGACATAGGCCGACATGCGCAGCAGTTCGCCCACCGCCGCGCGGTCGGTGGTCTCGACGATCTGCACCGCGGACCGAGGGAGCCCGGTCGCGGCGAGTGCCGTCTGGATGATCCCGGCCAGCGCCCGGTTCGAGTGCACGGCCTCGGAGCCGCCGCGCAGTATCGTTGCATTCCCGGACTTCAGGCACAGCGCGGCGGCATCGATGGTCACGTTCGGGCGCGACTCGTAGATGATGCCGATCACGCCGAGGGGCACCCGCATGCGTCCCACCTGGATGCCGCTGGGCCGGTAGGCCAGGTCGGTGATCTCTCCCACCGGGTCCGCCAGGGCCGCGACCTGGCGGCAGCCCTCGGCCATGGCATCGATACGGGCGTCGTCGAGCGCCAGGCGGTCCAGCAGCGCGGCATCCAGACCGCGGGCCCGTCCGGTCTCGAGATCCCGCTGGTTGGCCTCCATCAGCGGTGCGCGCTGGTCCAGGATCACCTCCGCGATCGTCGTCAGCCCGGTGTTCTTGCGACCCGCATCCGCCTCGGCCAGCGCGCGCGAGGCCGCGCACGCGGCCTCGCCCAGTCCCTGCATATAGGCGTGGACGTCGGCGATCACGGCCTCGGTTTTAGGGCTTGCCACGCTCATGTGAATCCTCTCTCCAGCCCCTCAAGGGGACGCCCTGACAGGGCCGCCACCAAGTCTAACAACTGCCTGCCCGCGTTGCCCGCCTCGCGCCCCTTGATCACGCGGTCCACGCGGGCCGCGCGGGCCAAAAGGTCCCGGGCCGTGTCCGCCTGCACCCGTTCCAGGGCCTTGCCCAGCGCCGCCGGGTCCGTGCCGCGGAAGCCCCTCACGACTGCCGCCGTCGCCTCACCCGCGGCCCGGCGTTCCGCGGCGACGGCCAGCGCCCGGATGTCCCGGCTGAGGGCCCAGAGAATCAGCGGTTCCGGCTGGCCTTCGTCCAGCATCGCACGCAGCATGCGCAGGGCCCGCGCCGTCTGTCCCGACAGCGCCACCGGCGGCAGCTGGAAGAGATCGAACCGCGCGGCATCGGCCAGACCCTGCTGCAGGATGCCGACATCGACGTCGGCAACCCCGAAAAGCGCCAGCTTCTCCACCTCCTGACGGGCGGCCAATAGATTCCCCTCGACCCGTGCGGCCAGCATCGCCAGTGCATCCGGCTGGATGGCGATGCCGGCCCGGCCCAGGCGTTCCCGGATCCATGCGCCCAGTCGCGCCGGGGGAACCGGCCGCGCGTGCACGATCACCCCGGCCTTTTCCATCGCCCTGAACCAGGCGGCCCGACGCATGTCCCGGTCCGGGCGAGGCAGTTGCACCAGCAGCACGAGGTCCGACGGCGGCTGCTCCGCATAGCGTTTCAGGTGTTCGCCGCCGATCCTGCCGGGTTTCCCGGAAGGCAGTCGCAGGTCGACCAGGCCGCGTTCCGCGAACAGCGACCGGTCGCGGACCGCGGCCTCGAAGCTCGTCCAGTCGCCGCTGCCGGACAGGTCCAGCACCGTCCGCGCGGCGAAGCCGGCCGCGCGGGCCGCCGCGCGCACCGCATCGGCCGCCTCGAGGGCCTGCAGCGGTTCCTCGCCGAGGATCGCGTAGATGGGCCGCAGCCCGCGGGCCAGCGCAGCGTCCAGTTGCAAGGGATCGAGGGGCAAGCCGGACCTCAGGGACCCGCGTCCGACGGTTGCCGATCGCCCATCACGGCCTGAACGCGCAGCTGAAGCAACCGCTGGAGGTCCCGATCCATTGCGCGGGCAAGCTCTTCCTCGCGGTCACTCCGGCTCAGTGCCGCGGATGCATCGAAGACGTAGACCCGGCTCGTGCGCAGCGGCCCGAGCGGCAGTGCCTCGCCCGCGTCCGGGAGATGCAGCTCCGCATCCAGCACCCGTGAAAACTCGTACTCGCTGACACGCGCGGCGCCAGTCACCGAAAGGACCCGGCGCCGCTCGCGCAGGGAGACCACCCGCAATTCGGCGGCATCCGGGGAGCGTGCGTCCAGTATCTCGACACCGGCCGAGCGCAGGCTCCGGACCAGGGTCAGGTAGAAGGGGTCGCGTGCACCGAGACCGCCGATGTGAATCGGATCCAGCCGGGCCGGCCAGTCGGGAGCGCCACGCAACTGGAATCCGCAGCCGGCCACCAGCAGCGCCGGCAGGGTCAGCAGCAGCCTTCGACGCGGGTTCACGAGGGTCTGGCCACCAGGTTCACCAGGCGCCCCGGCACCACGATCACCTTGACCACCTGCTGGCCGTCCAGATGCCGCTGCACGTTCGCGTCCGCCTGCGCGGCTGCCTCGACCGCCTCGCGCGACGCGTCCGCCGCCACCTGGATCTGGGCACGCAGTCGGCCGTTCACCTGCACCGCCAGGGTGACCTCCTCGGCCACCAGCGCCGCGCTGTCGACCCCGGGCCAGGCCGCATCCGCCACCAGGCCACGGTGCCCGAGGGATTCCCAGAGGACCTGGCAGATGTGCGGCACGATCGGGGCCAGCATCAGCACGAGATCGGTCAGGCACTCCCGGCGCAGGGCAACAGAATCGGGTTCGTCCGAAGACAGGCGGGTGAGCTCGTTCAGCAGTTCCATGCAGGCCGCGATCGCGGTATTGAAGGTCTGGCGGCGGCCGACATCGTCGGTGACCTTCGCGATGGTTTCGTGCAGCTTGCGCCGCAGCCCGCGGCCGGCGTCGCCGAGCCGGGCCGGATCCGGGCGCATCGGCGTCGACTGCGTGCAGCGGCACTCGAAGACCTGCCGCCAGAGGCGCTTCAGAAAGCGGTGCGCACCCTCGACCCCGGAATCCGACCACTCGAGAGACAGGTCCGGGGGCGCGGCGAACATCGTGAACAGCCGGGCGGTATCCGCGCCATAGCGTTCGATCAGGGCCTGCGGGTCCACCCCGTTGTTCTTCGACTTGGACATCTTTTCCATGCCGCCGGAGCGAACCGGCGCGCCGGTCTCGTACTCCCGGGCCTCGATGCTCCCGTCCTTGGCGCGTGAGACCTCGACCGCGGCCGGGTTGATCCAGTCGCGTCCGCCGTCGGCACGTTCCCGGTAGAAGGTCGGCGCGATCACCATGCCCTGGGTCAGCAGGCGGGTAAAGGGCTCGTCGCTGTGCAGCAGGCCCTCGTCGCGCAGCAGCTTGTGGAAGAAACGTGCGTACAGGAGATGCAGGACCGCATGCTCGACCCCGCCCACGTACTGGTGGACCGGAAGCCAGTGGTCGGCGCGCGCATCCAGCATCGCCTCCTGATTGTCGGAAGAACAGTAGCGCGCGTAGTACCAGGACGATTCAAAGAAGGTGTCGAAGGTGTCCGTCTCACGACGCGCGGGGCTCCCGCACTCCGGGCAGCCGGTCTCGTAAAACGCCGGCATCCGGACCAGCGGCGATCCCGAACCGTCCGGCACCACGTCTTCCGGCAACACCACCGGCAGTTCTGACTCGGGCACCGGCACCGTCCCGCACTGCTCGCAGTGGATCACCGGGATCGGGCAACCCCAGTAGCGCTGGCGCGAGATGCCCCAGTCGCGCAGGCGGTAGTTGCGGCGGCGGCGCCCCCGACCACGCGCCTCGAGCTCCTGCGCGATCGCCCCGAAGGCCTCCTTCGAACCCAGGCCGCTGAACGTGCCCGATGCGGTCAGCCGTCCGTAACCGGTGAAGGCCCCGGCCTCGATATCCCAGTCACCGCCATCCGCCGGTTCGATCACCTGCCGGATGGGCAGTCCGTACTGCCGCGCGAAGGCATGGTCACGCTCGTCGTGGGCCGGGACCGACATCACCGCGCCGGTGCCGTACTCCATCAGCACGAAATTCGCGACCCATACGGGTATCGCCTCGCCGCTGATCGGGTGCGTGACATCGATATCCAGCGGGCGACCGAGCTTCTCCATGGTGGCCAGATCCGCCTCGGCCACGCCGCGCCGGCGGCATTCGTCCACGAAGGCCGCCAGTTCCCGATCCACCCGAGCCAGGCGCGCAACCCAGGGATGCTCCGGCGCCAGCGCGATGTAGGTGACCCCCATCAGGGTGTCCGGCCGCGTGGTGTACACGGTCAGGGCCTCGCTCCCCGCGCCCGCGAAATCGAGCTCGACGCCCTCGGAGCGTCCGATCCAGTTCCGCTGCATCGCCCGCACCTGGTCGGGCCAGCCGTCCAGGGCGTCCAGCGCCTCGAGCAGCTCGTCGGCGTAATCGGTGATGCGCAGGAACCACTGCGGCATCTCGCGCCGTTCCACCACCGCGCCGGAGCGCCATCCGCGGCCGTCGATCACCTGCTCGTTGGCCAGCACGGTCTGGTCCACCGGATCCCAGTTCACGGTGGCCAGCTTCCGGTACACGAGGCCCTTCTTCAGCAGCCGGACGAACAGCCACTGCTCCCATCGGTAGTATGCGGGGTCGCAGGTCGCAAGCTCCCGGCTCCAGTCGTAGGCGAAGCCAAGACGCTTGAGCTGGGCGCGCATCTGATCGATGTTCTGGCGCGTCCAGCGTGCCGGGGGCACGCCGTTCGCGATGGCCGCGTTCTCCGCCGGCAGACCGAAGGCGTCCCAGCCCATCGGCTGCAGCACGTTGCGGCCCTGCATCCTCTGGAAACGCGCGATCACGTCTCCGATGGTGTAGTTGCGCACGTGTCCCATGTGCAGCTTCCCCGATGGATAGGGAAACATCGACAGGCAGTAGAAGGGTTCCCCCCCGGCATCCTCACGGGCCTCGAAGCGGCGGTCCTGCCCCCAGCGTTCCTGGACGGAGGTCTCGACCACGGCGGGATCGTAGCTTTCCTGCATCGAGAGTGTGCCCCGGGTTGAATCAAACCATCAGAATACCAGCCGCGAACCGCGGCGACCAAGCCGTAGCGGGGGCGGCGCGGCTGCGTTCCGACGTGCTAAGTTAAGACGAGGAATGGCCAAGGAGACGAGCAGATGAGCGAGAACGGCAGCCCGCAGGAAGACCGCCTGGAGAAGGCCTACCGCGAGATGCTGGAACGGGTGGCCGAGGACCTCGAGGGTGCCTCCGATCGCAGCAGTCTTGCGTTGAACGAGATGCTGGAGAATGCGCGCAGACGGGTGGCCGAGGCGGAGCATCTCACGCAGGAGGAGACCGAGAGGGTCATGGAGTACGTGCGCCGGGACCTGCACGACCTGGGTGCGTTTCTGGAGTCCAGCGAAGCGGACTGGCGGGGCTGGCTGCGCATCGACCTCACACTGATCGAGGCCAGCCTGCTGAACGCGCTTGGCACCGTCGCGGACCGGACCAAGCTGGAGCTCGCTGCGCTCGCGGAACGCGCATACCGGGTGGGGGAGTGGCACACCGGCGAGATCACCGGACCCGGCGAACTGACCTGCCTGGAATGCGGCGGCACCACGCACCTGTCCCGAGTGGGGCGCATCCCGCCCTGCCCGCATTGCCGCAACACCCGCTTCCGCCGGGGCGGCCCGGCACCGGAGGGTTCCGAGTAGAGGCAGTCATCAGGCCGCGCGGCGGTGACGCAGTGCGGGAACCAGCAGCACAAGGGCGATCGCCAGCGCCGGCCACGGACCCAGGAGGGCGGCCGGCGTGTGGCCCTGCTGTGGCTGCACTTCGCCGCGCAGCACCTCGCGCGTAAACAGCCCGGCACTCCCGGTGACCCGTCCATCGGCATCAATCAGTGCCGAGATGCCCGTGTTGGTCGCGCGAATCACCGGCCGTCCCATCTCCAGGGCCCGCACCCGCGCGATCTGCAGGTGCTGGTGGGGGGCAAGGGTCGCGCCGAACCACGCATCGTTGCTCACGTTCAGCAGGAAGGCCGCCTCCGGCAATGCGGTGCGCATGCGGCGGGCATAGGCGGCCTCGTAGCAGATGGACAGTCCCGCCGCCTGACCGGCCATATCCACCAGCCCGCGGCCTGTTCCCGGCTTCAGGTCGGACATCGGGATGTCCAGCAGACGGTGCAGCCAGTCCAGGCGATCGCGCAGTGGAAGGTACTCGCCGAAGGGCACCAGCTGCCGCTTGTCGTAGGTCACACCGCTGGTGACATTACGGATGCTGTTGTACATCGAGCGGTCGGCCGGATCGTGGTCGAAGATGCCGGTCACCAGCTCGGTGCCCTCGGTCTCGAGCCGCGCGGCGAACGGCTCCAGCACTGGATATACCTCGAAGTAAAACGCGGGGATCGCGGTCTCCGGCCAGACCAGCAGGTCCACTTGCCCCACCTCCCCGCTCATCCCGGTGTAGAGGTCGAGCGCGTGGTGCACCCCGTCCTCCTCCCATTTCCGGGCCTGCTCGATATTGCCCTGCACGATGGCGACGGTGACGGGCTCACCCGACGCGCGGACCCACTGCCAGGGCATCGCGACCAGCGACGCCGCCAGCAGCGGCGCCAGCACCAGCGCGGCGCCGGCGAAGCGCCCCGCGGTCAGCAGCACCACGACCGCGGCCAGCAATGTCACCACCAGTCCGGCGCCCGCCTCGCCGGCCAGCGGCAGCCAGAATCCTGCCGGGCTGTCCAGCAGCACGTGCCCCGTCAGTAGCCAGGGGAAGCCGGAGAACAGCCAGCCGCGCAGGAGTTCCAGCAGCACGAAGCCGGCGGCCAGTGCCAGCAGCCACGGCAGCAGCGGCGCCCCGGCCAG
>JAGTVE010000028.1 GCA_018224485.1 Thioalkalivibrio sp.
CGAGTCGGTGACCACGATCTGGTAGAAGGGCGCGCGCTTTGCTCCGCGACGGGACAAACGAATAGTGACCATGCCTGTTCTGGACCTCGGAAGCTTCGGGGTGCTTGAGAAAACGGCAAATTATAGCGCATTGAGGGCGCGACACAACCTGTGTCCCCGCCGTAGGAGCGGCTTCCAGCCGCGATGGTTTCCAGCGAGGCGGAATCGCGGCCAGAGGCCGCTCCTACCGGAACGGGAAACCGCCGGGGCCGCCTCCAGGGCCACCCGGGCCGCCCATGCCGCCCATGCGGCCGCCGAGGGAACGCATCATCTTGTTGGCACCGCCCTTGGAGAACTTCTTCATTGCCTTGCTCATCTGGGCGTGCTGCTTCAGCAGGCGGTTTACGTCCTGGATTTGGCAGCCGGAACCGGTGGCGATGCGGCGCTTACGCGAGCCCTTGATGAGTTCCGGACGCCGCCGCTCCTGCTCCGTCATCGAGCCGATCACCGCCATCATCCGGCGGATCTCCCGGTCGTTGGTCTGTGTCTTGACCGCCTCCGGCAACTGACCGGCCCCTGGCAGCTTCTCCAGCAGACTGCCGATGCCGCCCATGCGCTGCATCTGGGACAGCTGGTCGTGCAGATCATTGAAATTGAAACCGCGCCCCTTCTTGAGCTTGCGCGCGAGCTTTTCCGCCTTGTCCTGATCGACCTGTCGTGTGGCCTCCTCGACCAGCGTCAGCACGTCACCCATCCCGAGGATCCGCGAGGCGACACGCTCCGGGTGGAAGGGTTCGAGCGCGTCCGGCCGCTCCCCCATGCCCATGAACTTGATCGGCACACCGGTGATCTTGCGCACCGACAGCGCAGCCCCGCCGCGGGCGTCGCCGTCGGCCTTGGTCAGCACCACACCGGTCAGCGGCAGTGCTTCGCCGAAGGCACGCGCGGTGGTCGCCGCGTCCTGGCCGGTCATCGCATCGACCACGAAGAGGGTCTCGATCGGATCGATCGCCTGATGCAGCAACTGGATCTCGGCCATCATTGCGTCGTCGATGTGCAGTCGGCCGGCGGTGTCCACCAGCAGCACGTCCTTCATCTCCCGACGCGCGCGCTCCACCGCCGCGCCGGCAATCGCCTCCGGGCGCTGGGCCGTGTCGCTGGGATAGAAGCTGACACCGACCTGGCCGGCCAGGGTCTCGAGCTGCTGGATCGCGGCCGGCCGGTAGACGTCACAGCTGACCACCGCCACCTTCTTCTTTTCGCGCTCGCGGAGCAGTCGGGCCAGCTTGCCCACGCTGGTCGTCTTGCCGGCCCCCTGGAGGCCGGCCACCAGCACCACCGCCGGCGGCTGGCTGGCGAGATTCAGCCCCGCGCCGGTGCCGCCCATCACCTGCACCAGCTCGTCGTGCACCACCTTGATCAGGGCCTGACCCGGGGTCAGGCTTCCGACGACCTCCCGGCCCGCGGCCTTCTGACGGACCTCGCCGATGAACTCCCGAACCACCGGCAGGGCAACGTCCGCCTCGAGCAGGGCCATGCGCACCTCGCGCAGGGCGTCCTGGATGTTGTCCTCGGTCAGCCGGGCGTGGCCCTTTAGGTGCTTGACCGTTGCCTGAAGGCGGCTGGAAAGGCCGTCGAACATGTCTGCTCCCGCACTGTGGAAAAATCTCGGATGCAGTGTACCGTCTGCGGCCATCGCGATGCATTGTCCGCCCGATGCGTGGATAATCCCGGGTCATGAGCACCGTCATCGGCCTGATCGCCATCGCCCTGTACATGGTGACCACCGGCTACCTGATCGTGTCTGCACGCAGGGGGCCGCCGACTCCCGCGCACCCACGTGGTCCGCTGGTCGTCTGGGCGGTGGCGCTGGCGGTCCACCTGGGCGCACTTTCGCAGTTGCTCGCGACCGACGCGGGGCTGAACCTCTGCCTCGGCAATGCCCTCGCGGCCGCACTGTGGCTGGTCGCGCTCCTGCTCTGGCTGGCCGCGCTGCGCCATCCGCTGGCCATCATGGGCGTGATCGTGCTGCCGCTGACCGCGCTGGCGCTGCTGGTGGCACTGACCTGCGACGAGGGACGGCGCATCGCGACCACCCCCCACGTCGAGATCCACATCATGCTGGCCGCGCTGGGCTGGGCCTTCCTTGCCTTGTCCACCGTGCAGGCGGCCGTGATGGCGGCACAGCACCGCGCGCTCCACGAGCATCGTACCCAGGGCCTGGTGCGGTACCTGCCACCGCTCTTCTCCATGGAGATGTGGCTGTTCCGGATGATCTTCGTTGGCTGGGTCTTTCTCACGCTCAGCCTGGCCAGCGGCTTGATCTTTCTCGAGGATCTGTTCGCCCAGCACCTGGTGCACAAGTCGGTGCTGTCGATCCTCGCCTGGATCATGTTCTCGGTGCTGCTGATCGGGCGCTGGCGCTTCGGCTGGCGGGGCTCGCGGGCACTGGCCTGGACCACCGGCGGATTCGTCAGCCTGGTACTCGCCTACTTCGGTTCCAAGCTGGTGCTGGAAGTGATCCTGCAGCGCATGTGACGCTTCCGGCACCAGCCGGGCCTGCGGAGTGCGCCGGCGTGTCCGGCGAAGCAATCCGATGCCGAGCTTTCCGCATGGCCCGCTAGCCCCTAGAATTGAAACGCGATACGGCCCGAGAGGAACCGCCGCTTGCACGACATCCCCCTGTCTGCACTGTTCGCCGCACTGTTCGTTCTGTTCCTGCTGTCAGCCTTCTTCTCCGGCTCGGAGACGGCCCTGATGGCCGTGAACCGTTACCGGATGCGCCACAAGGCGCAGCAGGGCCACGTGGGCGCCCGGCTGGCCGCGCGCCTACTGGAGAGGCCGGACCGGCTGATCGGGCTCATCCTGCTCGGCAACAACTTCGTCAATATCCTGATCACGCAGATCGCGACCTTCATTGGCTGGCGTGTGTTCGGGGATAGCGGCGTGGCCATCGCCACCGGTCTGCTCACCCTGGCGCTGCTGATCTTCGCCGAGACCGCGCCAAAGACCGTCGCCGCGCTGCACAGCGAGCGGATCGCCTACCCCGCCGCCTGGGTCTACAGCGGCCTGCTGAGGGTGATGTGGCCGGTGGTCTACGTGATCAATCTTCTCGCCAACGGCTTCCTTCGGCTGTTCGGAATCCGGCTGGACGATCGACAGCGCGCGGCACTGAGCTCCGACGAACTCCGTTCGGTGGTCGCCGAGGCGGGCGCACTGATCCCGCCCAGGCACCAGCGCATGCTGATCAACCTGCTGGACCTCGAGCGCGCCACCGTCGAGGACATCATGATCCCGCGCAACGAGATCGTGGCACTGGACCTGGAGGAAGACTGGAACGATGTGCTGGAGCAGATCCTCACCAGCAGCTTCACCCGCCTCCCGGTGATCGAGGGCGAGATGGACCGGGTGATCGGATTCGTGCACATGCGCGACGTGCTCGCGCTGAAGAATCGTGAGTCGTTCGGCCCGGAGGATCTGCGCCAGGTGATCACGCCCCCGTACTTCATCCCCGAGGGGACGGCACTGAACCGGCAGCTGATCAATTTCCAGAAGCAGAGGCGACGGATCGGGCTGGTCGTCGACGAGTACGGCGACATCGAGGGACTGGTCACCCTCGAGGATCTGCTGGAGGAGATCGTCGGCGAATTCACCACCGACTCGCCGATGATGAGCGACGAACTGCTGCGCCGGCCGGATGGCAGCGTCGTGGTCGACGGCGGCATCCACCTGCGCGAACTGAACCGCGCACTCGGACTGCGGCTGCCGGTGGGTGGGCCGAAGACCCTCAGCGGTCTGATCGTGGAGCACCTCGAGGATATCCCCGAGGCCCCCGCCAGCGTGCGGATCGACGGGGTGGTGATGGACATCGTGAAGATCAAGCGGAACACCATCCGCACGGTGCGCATCGCGCCGCCGGCCTTCCCGCCGGAGGAGCAGGCCTGATGGCGCGTGCCCGCCCGCAGTACGTCTGCCGCGAGTGCGGGGCCACCAGTGCCAAGTGGGCGGGTCAGTGCGGCGACTGCGGGGCATGGAACAGCCTGGAGGAGTTCCAGGCCAGTACCGCCGGACAGGGCCCGCGTGGCGGCGGCTATGCCGGGGAGGCGGCGCGCGTCACCCGCCTCGGCGACGTGCCGGTCGCGGAGACGCCCAGGGTCTCGACCCGGATCTCGGAACTGGACCGCAGCCTGGGCGGGGGGCTGGTGCGGGGTTCCGTGGTGCTGATCGGCGGCGATCCCGGCATCGGGAAGTCGACCCTGCTCCTGCAGGTGCTCGCGATGCTGCCCGCCGACCAGACACTCTACGTGACCGGCGAGGAATCGGCGCAGCAGGTCAGCCTGCGCGGGCGCCGGCTCGGCCTGGACTGCTCGGGACTCCGCCTGCTCACCGAGACCCAGGTGGAGAACGTGATCGCGACCAGCGAGCGGGAACGCCCCGCGGTGCTGGTGATCGACTCTATCCAGACGCTCTACACGGCGGCAGTGCAGTCGGCCCCGGGCTCGGTGTCGCAGGTCAGGGAGAGCGCGGCGGCGCTGGTGCGGCTGGCGAAGCAGCGGGACGTCACCGTGATCCTGGTCGGCCACGTGACCAAGGACGGCCAGCTCGCGGGGCCGCGAATACTCGAGCACATGGTCGACACCGTGCTCTACTTCGAGGGCGATCCGGGCGGACGCTACCGGATGCTGCGCGCGGTGAAGAACCGCTTCGGCGCGGTGAACGAACTGGGCGTGTTCGCGATGCAGGAGGACGGGCTCAAGCCGGTGGCCAACCCGTCCGCGATCTTCCTGTCACGGCACAGCCGACCGGTCTCCGGCAGCGTGGTGATGGTGACCCGGGAGGGCACGCGGCCGCTGCTGGTGGAGGTACAGGCCCTGGTGGCGGAGAGCCACGCGCCGCAGCCGCGCCGCGTGACCCTGGGGCTCGAACAGAACCGGCTGATCATGCTGCTGGCGGTGCTGAGCCGTCACGGCGGTATCGCGTTGTTCGACCAGGATGTCTTCATCAACGTCGTCGGCGGCGTCCGGGTATCCGAGACCGCGGCGGATCTGCCGATGCTGATTGCGGCGCTGTCGTCACTGCGTGACCGACCGCTCGGACCGGAACTGGTCTGCTTCGGCGAGGTCGGCCTGTCGGGCGAGGTGCGACCGGTCCCGAACGGCGAGGAACGGCTCTCGGAGGCCGCGAAGCACGGCCTGACCCGGGCGATCATCCCGGCCGGAAACCGGATCCGCCGAAAGATCGAAGGCCTGCAGATCGAGCCCGTCGAACACCTCTCGGACGCGCTGGCGCTGGTTTGAATGTGGAGTCTGCGCGGCGGGTGGGCCATGTGCCCAAGGCCATCGCGGCCAGAGGCCGCTCCTACGAGGTCTGATGGTCGTGGGAGCGGCTTTCAGCCGCGATCCGGTGGGTGGGCCATGTGCCCAGGGCCATCGCGGCCAGAGGCCGCTCCTACAAGGTCTGATGGTCGTGGGAGCGGCTTCCAGCCGCGATCCGGCGGTGGGTCATGTGCCCAGGGCCATCGCGGCCAGAGGCCGCTCCCACCGGTCCTGCCGGATCAGTTGAGCGCGGCGAGATCCTCGGCGAGGGAGTCGCGAGTAGGCTGCGGCACCGGGTCAACGCGGTGGCTGTAGTTATCGTGATCCACGCCTACCGCGAAGGATGCCCCAGCCTTCACCGCGGCGGCCATGTCGCCGGTCAATTCGAAGCGCAGGAAGTGGACCGATGAG
>JAGTVE010000029.1 GCA_018224485.1 Thioalkalivibrio sp.
CCTTCCTGTGCTCCGACCTGGCGGCCGGCATCACCGGCGAGATCACCTACGTCGACTCCGGCTTCAATATCCTCGGACTCGGCCCGGGCGAGGCCGGCCTGGAGTAACTGTCACCGCACCCCGCCCCCCACCAATGAAAAGGCGCGCCACGGACGCACACTGAGCCACGGAAGACACGGAAGCACACTGAAAAGAACTGAAACAATTTTTCCTTTCCGTGCCTTCCGTGGCTTGATTTTCACGTTAGAAAAACTACTCCAGGTTCTCCGGGAAGCGGCGGATATCCGCCTCGGATTCCAGCCAGGCCAGATAGCCGCGCAACTCGGCGCTCGAGTAGGCAACCTGCAGCTCGTCCGCGGCCCTGCGCAGGTCCTCGACCGCCTCCGAGGGCTCGAGCATCCGGACCGACTCCAGCACCAGCACCCCGAAATCGCCGCCGGCCAGGGACACGCCATCGGTGACGACCTCGTCCCCGCGGGGGGCAGGCAACTGGAACAGGCGGCTCGACAGCGTGCCGGGCAGTTCGCTCTCGGGCTCTTCCGGGCCGGTGCCGCGATTGACCGCGGCGGACAGGGTCCATCGCTCCGGTTCCTCTTCGGCGAGTTCCTTCACGCGGCGGTCGCCGGCGAGGGCCTCCAGGACTTCCTCACCCCGCTCACGGGCTGCCTGGGCCGCCGCGTCCTGCTGCAGGGTCTCGCGGATCTCCCCGGCGACCTCCTCGAGCGGCCGTACCGACGGCCCCTGCCGTTCCTCCAGGCGCAGCACGACGGTGCTGCCGTCCGGAAGATCCACGGCCTCGCTGTTGCGCCCGTCGCGCCGTACCGCCGGACTGAAGGCGGCCTCGCGCACTGGGCGGTATTCGGCCACCCCCTCTCCCGACTCCCGCGTGAACCAGTCCGTGGTCCGGATCTCGAGACCGGTCGCGGCCGCCGCGGGACCCAGGCTCTCGGGATTCTCGAAGGTCTGTGACAGCAGATCGTCCAGCACCTGGATCTGCCGCTGTTCCGCACGCCGGTCGCGCAGGTCACGCTCCACCTCCTCGCGCACCGCCTCGAAGGGTTGCCTGCGCGACGCCTCGATCTCGGTGACCTCGACCACGTGCCAGCCCAGACGAGTCTGCACCGGCTGGCTGACCAGGCCCTCGGGCAGGGAGAAGATCACCGTCTCGAGCACCCGGTCCAGATCGCCGCGCGCGATCCGGCCCATGTCCCCGCCCCGGTCCGCGGACAGGGTGTCCTCGGAGTACTCGGCGGCCAGTTCGCCGAAGTCCTCGCCGGACTCGATCCGGTCGCGCAGCTCGCGGATCCGGGACTCGGCATCCGGCTCGTCGCCGTCGATCAGGATCTGCCGTACCCGCCGCAGTTCGGGCTCTTCGTAACGCTGCGCGTTCAGTTGGTAGTGCTCGCGCACGTCCTCCTCCGTGACGTCGACCGCGACCTCGAGTGCCGCGGGGTCCAGGCGCAGGTATTCGATCCGCAGACGCTCCGGCGTGCTGAACCGTTCCTGATTGTCGCGGTAGAAGGCCTCGATGGCCTCATCCTCGACGACCTCCGGGCGGTCGAACTCCGACGCGGCGAAGATTCCCCAGCTCGCGACGCGCACCTGGTTGCGCAGACGGTCGAACTCCTCTGCACGCGTCATCGGCGGATCTCCGCTGGCCTGCACCGATTGCCGGATCTGCGCCAGCACGATGGACTGCGCCAGGTCGCGTTCGAACTCCCCCGGCGCGATGCGTTGCGCCTCGAGCACGGTGCGATAGCGTTCCGGGCTGAAGCGTCCGTCCTCGCGGAAGGCGGGAATCGCCTGGATCTCCCGGACCACGCCGCGGCCCGAGGCGCGGAAGCCGGCATCCTCCGCGGCCTGGCGAAGCAGTTCCCGCTCGATCAGCGCCTCGAGGGCCGCCTCGCGAATCGCACGCTCGTCGAACAGGTCGGCGGGGATCTCGCCGCCGAACATACGCGCGATCTGGTCGCGCTGGGCACGGGTCTCCTGATGCACGAGGCGAACCGGGATCTCCTGTCCGTTCACCTCCGCCGCCACCAGCGGGCCGGCGCCGCCAAAGTACTCGCCCAGTCCCCAGAGCGCGAAGGGGATGGCGATCAGGCCAATGATGACGTAGGCGAGCCAGCCGCTCGCCTTGTCACGAATCGATTGCAGCATGGTTGCTCCGGCGGCGATACAGAAATTTGATCAGTCGGGCATCATATCAAGAGCCCATCCCCGAGGCATGCCCCGAGGCGCACCCCGCGAGGGCCGGACCTGGCGGACGGTGCGCCCAGCCATTACCCTGCCTTCACGGAGCGGGTGGTCGCGGGTCGGACCGCCCGGCGGCGGAGAGGATCCACGACGAGGCATCATCATGCGACAGGCGACGCACACGCTCACGGTCAAGGCCTCCGGCAAGGGCCTGTACGAGTGCACCCGGGAGGTGTCCGAGTGGGTGCGCCAGACAGGAATCCGCCTCGGCCTGGTGACCCTCTTCGTGCAGCACACCTCTGCCAGCCTGCTGATCCAGGAGAACGCGGATCCTGACGTCAGCGCGGACCTCGAGGATTTCTTCGAGCGCCTGGCGCCGGAATCGCCCACCACCTACCGGCACCAGTCGGAGGGCCTCGATGACATGCCGGCCCATCTGCGCAGCGCCCTGACCCAGACACATCTCTGCATACCCGTGATCGACGGGCGGCCTGCGCTGGGGACGTGGCAGGGCATCTTCCTGTTCGAACACCGTCGCGCGCCCGGTCGGCGGCAGATCATTCTTCATCTCTCGGGTGAATGATCGCGCGACTCCGGATCCCCTTCCGTCCTGCAAATTGCCCTGCCACCCAGATTGACGCCGAAACGGAACGCTTGGGCCTGGTGTAAAAGCAGAATCAGTAACGCCCCGCAAACACTGGTTGACCCTGTCATTCCTTCGCCAGTATTTTAGCTGGACAGAATGGCAGCGGGCGCCACTCGTTTTTCGGAAACTGGTCCCCATCACTTGCCGGAAGGCCGGTTGCGCCGAAGAAATGGACGAGCCCAAATGAAGCCCAGGATCCGCGATGCCTTGCAGTTCTGCCCGAATCTGCCGACGCCGCCGGCGATCGCGATCCGGATCGTCGAACTCGGCCGCGACCCCAACGTCGACCTGACCGCGCTGGCCAGGCTGCTCGCGAAGGACCCGGCGCTCGCGAGCCGCGTGCTGCGTGCCAGCAACTCCGCCCTCTACGGCGGCAGGCGCCGCAGCGACAACCTGCGCCAGGCGATGGTCGTGATCGGGCTGAACGCGACGATGAGTCTCGCACTGAGCTTCTCGCTCGGTGCGCTGCTGAACAGCGATGCCTACTCGCACCGGGGCATCAGCCGCTACTGGCGGCGGGCCTTCATATCCGCGACCGCCGCGCGCCTGATCGGTGAACTGCGGAATCTGCCCGAGCAGGAGGAGGCCTTCCTCGCGGCGCTGCTGCAGGATATCGGCGTCCTGGCCCTCGATGCAGCGATGCCGGAAGAATACCGCCCGCTGCTGTCGCAATGCGCGGACCACGATGGCCTCCTGCAGCTCGAGCGGGAGCAGCTCGGAGCCGATCACGGGGAGGCCGGGACCTGGCTGATGCGGCACTGGAGGCTGCCGGAGCGCATGGCATCGATCGCCTTCGCGGCACACGACCCCATTGGCGCCGCCATCCCGGACGAGTCCCGGGACTTCGTCAAGTGTGTGGCCGTTGCCGGCAGGATGGCGGATCTGTTCCTCGAAGACGACCGCGAGGCCGCCACCGACCGTCTGGCGCAGGCCGGGTCGAGCCTGCTCGGACTCGACGGCGAGGCCCTGCAGGACCTGATTGAGCGGGTCTCGGAGGTCCTGCCGGAGGTGGCAGTCCTCTATGAGACGGATATCATCTCCGCACGCCAGGGCGCCGGCGTGACCGACCAGGCACGGGAGATCCTGGTCGCGCGCAACCTGCAACTGATCCAGCAGATGGAGGCCCAGCAGCAGCAGTTTCAGGAGATGGAACACACCACGCGGCATCTCCGCGAATCGGCGAACCGCGACGCGTTGACCGGGCTCGAGAATCGCCGGCGCTTCGACGAGGTGCTCGAGACCGAGTTCAATCTCGCCAGCGAGAACGGCTGGCCGATGACGATCGCCTTCATGGACGTGGACCACTTCAAGCTGGTGAACGACACGCACGGCCACCTGGCCGGCGACGCGGTGCTGTCCACAACGGCGAATGTGCTCGAGTCGCACCTGCGCAAGCGCGACTTCATCATGCGCTACGGCGGGGATGAGTTCGTCGCGATCCTGCCAGGCACCGCCATCGAACAGGCGCGCGGCGTCTTCGAGCGCCTGCGCGAGGCCGTGCTTGAACAGCAGTTCCAGGGCACCGGCGGCACCACGTTCGGGATCACCGTGTCGATCGGCCTTGCCAGCCACATGGACGGAGAGCGCCGGGTCGGCAGCGCGCTGGAACTGGTGCGCGCCGCGGATCGGGCCCTGTACGAGGCCAAGGGGAGCGGACGCGACCGGATCGGCGTCGACGCTGCCTGACACATGACCCTAGCCTCCACACCGGCTCCGGATACGACCGCACTCGACACGGAGACACTGCGCCACCACGGGCTCAGGACCCAGCCCTTCGCCGACAGGACCACCGAGGGCTTCGTCTACTGTGACCCCTCCCTCGACATGCCGGTCGGGGTGCTGCTGCA
>JAGTVE010000030.1 GCA_018224485.1 Thioalkalivibrio sp.
GGCCAGGCGGGCGCGCGCCAGCCCGAACCGCCGACCGACCTTCCCGTGCCCGACGAGCTGCAGCGGCGCGCGCGCCCGCCAGAGGACTGATCGATGAACGCCTTCGCGAACACCCTTCGACAGATCGGCAAGGCCGGCATGGTCACGCCGCTGCTGCTGATGGCGCTGCTCACCATGCTGGTGATCCCGCTGCCGCCGCTGGCCCTCGACGTGCTGTTCACCTTCAACATCGCACTGTCCCTGGTGGTGATCCTGGTCGCGGTGTACACCCCGCGCCCGCTCGAGTTCGCGGTCTTCCCCACCGTGCTGCTGGTCGCCACGCTGCTGCGCCTGGCACTGAACGTCGCCTCCACGCGGGTGATCCTGCTGAACGGCCATACCGGGACCGAGGCGGCGGGCAACGTGATCCAGGCCTTCGGCGATTTCGTGGTGGGCGGCAACTACGCGGTCGGCCTGGTGGTGTTCCTGATCCTGGTGATCATCAACTTCGTGGTGGTGACCAAGGGCGCCGGCCGGGTGTCCGAGGTCAGTGCGCGCTTCACCCTGGACGCGATGCCGGGCAAGCAGATGGCCATCGACGCGGATCTGAACTCGGGCCTGATCTCGCAGGACGAGGCGCGCCGGCGCCGCGACGAGGTGGCGCAGGAGGCGGACTTCTACGGTTCGATGGACGGTGCCAGCAAGTTCGTGCGCGGCGACGCGATCGCCGGCATCCTGATCCTCGCGATCAACGTGATCGGCGGTCTGGTGATCGGCACCATGCAGCACGCGATGGCCCTGGGCGACGCGGCGACCAACTACGTGCTGCTGACCATCGGCGACGGGCTGGTGGCGCAGATCCCGTCGCTGCTGCTGTCCTCGGCCACCGCGATCATCGTCACCCGCGTCTCCGCCTCCCAGGACATGGGCCGGCAGGTCTTCCAGCAGATGTTCGAGACCCCGAAGGCGATTTATGTCGCCGCGGGCGTGGTCGGCTCCCTCGGGCTGGTGCCGGGGATGCCGAACATGGTCTTCGTCTCGCTCGCCGGCCTGATGGCCTCGAGCGCCTACCTCAGTGCCCAGCGCCGCGCCGCGGAGGAGGCGGACCTGGAACCGGTGGTAACCTCCGGTCCCCCCTCGAACCCCGAACTGCGCGACCTGTCGTGGGAAGACGTGCCCCCGGTCGACCTGGTCGGCCTGGAGGTCGGCTACCGGCTGATCCCCCTGGTGGACCGCAGCCAGGGCGGACAGCTGATGGGGCGCATCAAGGGCGTGCGGCGCAAGCTTTCCCAGGAACTGGGCTTCCTGATCCAGCCGGTGCACATCCGGGACGACCTGGATCTCGGGCCCAACCACTACCGTGTCACGCTGACCGGCGTGACCGTCGGCGAGGGAGAGGTCTTCCCGGACCAGGAACTGGCGATCAATCCCGGGCGCGTCTTTGGCGAGATCCAGGGAACACCGACGAAGGATCCGACCTTCGGGCTGGATGCGGTCTGGATCGATCCCGCGCTGCGCGAGCAGGCGCAGGGCCTCGGCTACACGGTCGTCGACGCCGGTACGGTCGTGGCCACCCACCTCTCGCAGGTGCTGAAGGAGCAGGCGCAGAAGCTGCTGGGCCACGAGGAGGTCCAGCACATGCTGGACGCGCTGGCGCGACAGTCGCCGAAGCTGGTGGAGAATCTGGTGCCGAAGACCATCGGCCTGGGCGTGGTGCTGCGCGTGATGCAGAACCTGCTGGAGGAGCAGGTCTCGATCCGGGACACCCGGACCATCGCCGAAACTCTGGCGGAACACGGCGCCAAGAGTCAGGATCCCGGCGTTCTGACCGCCGCCGCCCGGGTCTCGCTGTCACCCGCGATCGTGCAGAGCGTCGCGGGAACCGCGTCGGAGCTGCCGCTGATCGCGCTCGACCCCTCACTGGAACAGATCTTGCAGAAATCCGCTCAGGCAGCCGGCGGCAGCGGCCCGGGCATCGAACCCGGACTTGCCGAGCGGCTCCAGAAGTCCATCGCCGAGGCCGCGCAGCGGCAGGAGATGGCGGGAGAACCCACCGTGGTGGTGGTCTCTCCGGACATCCGGGTCTGGGTGTCGCGCTGGCTGAGATCGGCCGTGAGGGGACTGCATGTGCTGGCCTACACGGAGATCCCGGACACCAGGCGGATCCGCGTGGTGGCCACGGTGGGACGGGAAGAACGCAAGTAGGGGGCGATGATGAACGGAACGGAGATCGCGACTGGATGGCGGCAGGCCGCCCGCAGCACGATAATGCGGTCCCGGTACCGTGCAGACCGGTCGCAGAGGGCCGCGATCGGCGCAGCCGCCACTGAGTACCCGGAATCATGAAGATCCGACGCTTCTTCGCACCGGACATGCGCCAGGCGATACGGCTGGTGCGGGACGAGCAGGGGCCGGAGGCGGTGATCCTCTCCAGCCGTCGGGTGGAGAGTGGAGTCGAGCTCGTGACCGCGGTGGACTACGACGAGTCGGCCTTCGGCGATGCCGAGCCCGCCGGCAGCCATCCGCTCGATGCCGTCCTCGAACCGGATCCCGAGCCCCGCACGGAGCCCGACTGCGAACCATCGCCAGCGGGTCCGGCGGACCTCTCGGCGGCCGGGGGCTTGGAGATGCTGGAGCCGCTCAGGGTGCGCGAGGCGCCGGCCCCGGCGCCGCGGGCGGACCGCCCGGAGCGGGAACCGGCACGCGCCGAGAATCCCGCGCTGGCGGCGATGCAGCGCGAGATCGAACACCTGCGCGCGATGCTGGAGGGTCAGCTGGCCAGTCTCGGCTGGAACGATCTCCGCCAGCGCGAGCCCGGACGCGCCCAAATCATCCGCCGTCTCGAACGGCTGGGCATCGAGGAGGGCCTGGCCCGGGCGGTCGCCGCGGACGTCTGCGACACGGAAGCCGGAGAGCCCGCCTGGCGCGAGGCGCTGGACCGGCTCGCGGGGCGGATCCGGGTCGCGCCGGAGACGTCTCTGGAGGGGGAGGGTATCATCGCGCTGGTCGGGCCGAATGGCGTGGGCAAGACCACCACCGTCGCGAAACTGGCGGCGCGTGAGGTACGGCGACACGGGTCCGGATCCGTGGCCCTGGTGACCACCGATGCCTACCGGATCGGGGCCCACCGCCAGCTGCAGACCTTCGGCCAGATCCTGGACGTGCCGGTCTTCCTGGCGCAGACGGGTCAGGAGCTCGGGGAAGTGCTGATGGGGCTGGGGGACAGGCGTCGGGTGTTCATCGATACCGCCGGCATGAGCCAGCGCGACCTGCGGCTCGCCGAGGAGATGGCCGGACTGGCGGCGCTGCCGAGCCTGAGCACCCTGCTGGTGGTCGCGGCCACCACGCAGCAGCAGGTGCTGCGGGAGACCTTCCGCTCCTTCGATTGCCTGCGTCCGGCCGCCACAGTGGTCACCCGGCTGGACGAGGCGGCAAGCCTGGGGCCCCTGCTGTCGGCCCTGTGTGCCGCCGACCTGCCGCTGATGTACGTCAGCGCCGGGCAGCGGGTGCCCGAGGATCTGCAGCCGGCGAGGGCGGCGCGGCTGGTGGGCCGGGCCGTCGCACTGGCATCCGAAACCTCCGAGGAGCGCGTGCCGGTTGACCCGCGTGTCCTCCACAACCCGGATTCTGACAAACATGTATCAGCGTGAAGACCAGGCCGCCGGCCTGCGGCAGATGAACGCCACGCCTCCGGTCCGGGTGATCGCCGTGGCCAGCGGGAAGGGCGGGGTCGGCAAGACCAACGTGTCGGTCAACCTGTCCGTGGCGATGGCGCAGGCGGGACGGCGGGTGATGCTGATGGACGCGGATCTCGGGCTCGCCAACGTCGACGTGCTGCTCGGTCTGCAGCCCCGGCGCAATCTCTCGCACGTGCTGGCCGGAGAGGCGGATCTCGAGGACATCCTGGTGGCCGGACCGGCCGGGATCTCCATCGTCCCTGCCGCCTCCGGCGTCGCGCGCATGGCGGACCTGGATCCCGCGGAGCACGTGGGCCTGATCCGCGCCTTCAGCGAGATGACGCGGCCGCTGGACGTGCTGGTCGTGGATACCGCGGCGGGTCTGCACGACAGCGTGACCAGCTTCTGCCGGGCGGTCCAGGAGGTGCTGGTGGTCGTGTGTGACGAACCCGCCTCCATCACCGACGCCTATGCCCTGATCAAGGTCCTGAGCAGGGACCACGGCATCGCGCGCATCCGGGTGCTGGCGAACATGGTCCGCGGCCCGGAGGAGGGCCGGGCGCTGTTCCGCAAGCTGACCGCGGTCTGCGACCGGTTCCTCGACGTGATCCTCGACCACGCGGGTTCGATCCCGCACGACGAGTCCCTGCGCAAGTCGGTGCAGCGCCAGAAGGCGGTCGCCGAGGCCTATCCCGGCAGCCCTTCGGCACGGGCATTCAAGGAACTGGCCCGCAAGGCCGACACATGGCCTGTACCGTCGGGCAGCAGTGGCAAGATCGAGTTCTTCGTGGAGCGGCTGGTGGGTTCCGGTTCCTTCGATCCGGACCGGCCGTCGATCGGGAGCTGACCATGTACCCGACCGAGAACAAGGATCGCAACGCGCTGGTGGACCGGCACGTTCCGCTGGTCAAGCGGATCGCCTACCACCTGATGGGACGGCTGCCGGCGGACGTGCAGGTCGATGACCTGATCCAGGCGGGAGTGGTTGGACTGCTCGAGGCGGCACGTCACTACGATGCCGGCCAGGGCGCCAGCTTCGAGACCTACGCCGGCATCCGCATTCGCGGGGCGATGCTGGACGAGGTCAGGCGCTCCGACTGGACGCCGCGCTCGGTGCACCGCAACGCGCGGCGGGTCAGCGAGGCGGTGCGGCTGGTGGAGAACCGCGAGGGCCGCGAGGCGCAGCCGCAAGAGGTGGCCGAGGAACTGGGTGTGGGGATCGAAGAGTATCAGCGCATGGTCAGCGATTCCGTGTCGAGCCGGGTACTGAGCTTCGAGGATATCTTCGAGCCGGAGTCGGAGGGCGAGAACCGCCTGCGCGGCAATGAACCGGATCCGCTGGAACGCCTGCAGGATGCGGACTTCCGGGACGGGCTGGCGCGCGAGGTGGACCGGTTGCCGGAGCGGGAGAAGCTGGTGATGTCGCTGTACTACGACGACGAACTGAATCTGCGCGAGATCGGCGAGGTGCTTGGGGTCACCGAGTCGCGCGTCTGCCAGCTGCACGGCCAGGCGCTGACGCGGCTGCGGGCGCGGATGAGCGAATGGACCGGGGCCGGTCCGGGCGTGCCGCACCGCGAGGGCCGGGCCCAGCGCGAGGGCAGGAGGTGATCCGTGCGTGACCGGGACTCCGCGTCGGGGGACTCCGCGTCGGGACACCCACGATGGACATCCTGAGTGCCATCGGCCTGCTGCTGGCGCTGGTCGCGATCCTCGGAGGCAGCATCGCCAAGGGGAGCGGCGTCGGCGCGCTGTGGAACGGGGCCGCCTTCGTCATCGTCGTGGTCGGAACCTTCGCCGCGGCGCTGCTCCAGGCCAAGCTCCCGGTGTTCCTGCACGCGATGCACCTGTTGCCCTGGATCTTTACCCCCCCGCGCATCGATTCCGAGGAGGCCATCCAGAAGATCGTCAGCTGGAGCCAGATCGCCCGCAAGGAGGGCCTGCTGGGTCTCGAGGCCCAGGCGGAACAGGAACCGGACCCGTTCTCCAGCAAGGGACTCCAGCTGCTGGTGGACGGCACCGAGCCGGACACCATCCGGAACATCCTCGACGTGGAGCTCGGCACACGGGAGCACTTCGACCTGCAGGGGGCGAAGGTCTTCGAGAGCATGGGCATCTACGCGCCGACGCTCGGCATCATCGGGGCCGTGATGGGGCTGATGGCGGTGATGCAGAACCTGGCCGAACCCGACAAGCTGGGCCCCGGTATCGCGGCCGCCTTCGTGGCCACCATCTACGGCATCGCGTCGGCCAACCTGTTCTTCCTGCCCGTCTGCAACAAGCTGAAGGCGACGATCCAGGACCAGACGGCCTACCGGGAGATGATCATCGACGGGATCACGTCGATTGCCGAGGGCGAGAATCCGCGCAACATCGAGACCAAACTGAGGGGCTACATCAGCTGACCCGCGCCGGGTGCGCCCCGACACCGGGACGCCCCACGGGGGCACAGCCTGAAGAACCATGGCCAGACGGAGAAAGAAGGGCGAAGATCACGTGAACCACGAGGCGTGGGCGATCCCGTACGGTGACCTGATCACCCTGCTGCTCGCCTTCTTCGTGGTGATGTACGCGCTGTCGTCAGTGAACGAGGGCAAGTTCCGCGTGCTCGCCGAGTCCTTGCAGGCGGCCTTCCGCGGGGCACCCATGGCGCCGGAGCCGATCCAGGTCGGACGGCCCGCGCGGGGCTTCGATCCGTCCATGCTGGGTCAGCCCGGCGGGCTCCCGCCGCTGGGTCTGGCGGGCCCGCGATCGCGGGCGGATCATTTCGGTGACCACGACGGTGGTCCCCTCGACGGGGACCTCGCGGCCGGCGATGACGACGCAATGGCGCTTCTCGAGGTGGAGCGCGGCCTGCAGGAGATGGCCGACCAGATCCAGCGGGCGATGACGCCCCTGATCGAGGAGGACCTGATCCGGATCCGGCGCGAGCGGTTCTGGGTCGAGGTCGAGATCAACACCAGCCTCCTCTTCGACAGCGGCAGCGCGCAGATCTTTCCGGAGGCCCGGCCGATCCTCGAGGAAGTGGGGGGAATCCTTCAGGATCTTCCGGTACGGGTTCACGTCGAGGGCTTCACCGATGACCTGCCGATCAGTACGCCGGCCTTTCCGTCGAACTGGGAGCTCTCCGCCGGCAGGGCCTCCAGCGTGCTGCGCCTGCTGGCCGGCCATGGTCTCGATCCGACGCGCATGGCGGCGGTCGGCTTCGGCGAACACCGGCCGATCGCCGACAACGCCACCCCGGAGGGAAGGCAGCAGAATCGGCGGGTGGTCATCGTCGTGCTCGCGGACGAGCGGCCGCGGGCGCATCAGGCATCGTCACCGGGCACCCTGCACGACGATATCGATCGGGGTCCGGGGCCGCCGGCGGCCTCCGGAGGCGGAGAGCCATGACCGGCCAGGGCGCGGGAGTGGCATGATGGCTGGGGAATTCGATCCCGTGCGCCCGGTGCATCCGACGTGGCCCGGCCGGCGCGTGCGCGAGGAAGGGGACGAGCGCAGGCGCCAAAGAGGGCCGGTCACCGGGCAGGATGATGAGAATGGCAAAGGCAACGGCAACGACGATCGCGGCCAGTCCCGCGATCGCGATGACCACACGGACAACCCCCCGGACAATCCCCCGGATACCCCCCCGGATACCGGTGGGAGCGGCCGCCACGTGGATGACTACGCATGACGGCGACGACAGTCCTCGCGGTGGCGGCGGCATTCATCGTGGCCGGGGCCTTCGGCCTCGCCCTCTGGTCGGCAATGGAGGTGCGCCGCCTGCACCGGCGGCAGATGATCCAGGAGACTGCGCTGCTGTCGCTGAAGGGGGCCCTGAGCGCGGTCTGCTCGGACGAACTCGCGGTCGATCAGCGCCAGGCGGAGCTCGAACGGCGCATGCGCCAGCTGTCCGAGCAGCAGGAACAGATGCTCAGCCGTGACGCGGAGCAGGGCCCCTACCGCCACGCGGTGCGCCTCGCCGCGCAGGGTGCAGGCTGCGAGGAGATCATGAAGAGCTGCGGCGTCAGTCGCGGCGAGGCGGAGCTGCTGCGTTCGCTGCACGGGCCTCAGGGCGGCAACTCGGACTGAGGGGCACGTTACGGCAAGGAGCGACCTTCGATGAGATACCTTCTGCACACGCTGTTGCTGTTGCTGTTCCTGATCCTGAGCCTCGCCGCCGCGCAGGCGGATCCGCGGGATTCGATCGAGGTGATCGACCTGCAGCATCGCAGCGCCGACGAGATCATTCCGCTGATCGAGCCCATGCTGGGTCCGGGAGATGTGCTGACCGGGGCGGGGATGCGGCTGATCCTTCGCAGCGGTCCGGAGACCCTGGCACAGGTGCGGCAGATCCTCGGATCGGTGGATGCCGCACCGGCGAATCTGCTGATCAGCGTGCGCCGCGGGGCGCTCGGCGGGGCGCTCGAGCGGGAGGCCCAGGTGCAGGGACGTGTTGGCCGCGTGATCATCGGCGACGGCTCCGGAACCCGGATCATCCGCCGCCAGACCACGGAACGCGATGCCTCGGTGCAGACGCTGCGGGTGCTGGAGGGGCAGACCGCGCTGATCCGCGCAGGCGAGTCGGTGCCCCGCGTGCAGCAGGGGCCGGTCGTGCTGCCCGGAGGCGGTCTGGTCGGCCCCGAAATCGAGTACCGGGATATCGAGCGGGGCTTCCTCGTGCGTCCGAGTATCGCGGGTGACGACCGCGTTCGCCTCGAGATCCAGCAGGTGCACGAGAGGGAGGCCCGAGGCGGTGGCGGGCGGACCGAGTTCCAGCAGGTGGACACCGTGCTGTCCGGCCGACTCGGCGAGTGGATCCGGGTTACCGGGGTCGAGGAGCGCCGGGATCTCTCCGGACAGCGCATCCTCGGGACCCGTCGCGAGCAGGTCGACGGCGGGCTCGACATCCACGTGCGCGTGGAACGCGCCCCGTGAGCGCACGGACCTGGCGGGGCCGGCTGGCCTGGACACTGATGCTGGTGGTCGTTCCGTCACTTGCGCCGGTGCTGGCCAGGGATGTGACACTGCTGGGCGTCTTCCCGGACCGGGCGCTGGTCGGCATCGACGGGCAGCGGGTGGTGCTGGTCGCCGGCCAGGAGGGACAGCAGGACGTCCGGCTGTTGTCGACCGATACGCTCGAGCGGCGTGCCTGGCTCCGGATCGATGGCCAGCGCCGCGAGCTGACCGTCATGGGGCGCGCTGCAGGACGCTCCGGGGATGCCGCATCAGGGGCGACCCGCGTCCACCGGGACGGGACCGGTGCCTTCTCCGTCTCCGGCAGCATCGGCGGCCACGCCGTGCGCTTCCGGGTGGACCCTGATGCCGCGGTCACCCTGCTGAACGCGGCGGAGGCCGAGCGGGTGGGCGTGACCCCGGGGCAGGGTCAGCTGATCACGGTGCAGACCGAA
>JAGTVE010000031.1 GCA_018224485.1 Thioalkalivibrio sp.
GGATCCACGCTCAGGTCGCGATCGACGCCGAGGCCCTGAGCCTCGGCATCCCTGCGGGCGCGCTCCGCCGCCTCGGCCTCGGTCTCGGCGGCCGCTGCCTCCGCGGCCTGCCGTTCGGCCTCGCTCAGGTCACGCTTGGGCTGGGCACAGGCTGCCAGCAGGCCAATCATCAGGACAATCAAACCCCAACGGAGCATTGCATTCATTCGATGGTTCCTCACAAGGTATTCAGGTTGTTAGCGTGAAAGTCCGGCATTTCTCCCCTCTCCCGCAAGCGGGAGAGGGGCCGGGGGTGAGGGCCGGGGGTGGCGCAGGACCATGACCGTTAGACGGATGAATCACAAAGGCGACCAGGCAGGCTCCCGGACCTCGCCGGTGCGCGCCGCCAGGCGCTGGTGCACCCTGCCGTCGCGGCTTACGGAGCCCAGTATTCCGCGGCCACGTTCAGTGGTCGAGTACAGGATCATGCTGCCGTTGGGCGCGAAGCTCGGCGACTTGTCGAACCGGCCCCGCGTCAGCAGGGTCACCTGGCGGGTTTCCAGGTCGAGGCGGGCAATCCGCAACTCGCCGCCCTCCCCCTGCACGTAGACCAGCGACTGGCCATCCGGGGACACCGTGGCCGCACCCGCGGAGGAGCCCTCGAAGGTCAGGCGCCGCGCGCTACCGCCGGACAGGCGCATCGCGTAGATCTGCGGCGAGCCGGCCCGGTCAGAAGTGAAATACAGGCTCTCGCCGTCCGCGGACCATGCCGGTTCCGTATCGATCGCGTTGGAGCGCGTGAGCTGCGTCAGCGCACCGCTGTCCAGATCCATGATGTAGATGTTCGGGGTCCCGTCGCGCGAAAGGCTCATTGCCAGTCGCTTGCCGTCCGGCGCCCAGGCCGGGGCGCTGTTGATGCCGGGATAGCTCGCCAGCCGGTCGCGCGCCCCGGTCTCGACATTGTGCCGGAAGATCTCGGATCGGCGGTTCTCGAAGGAGACGTAGACCAGGTGCCGCCCATCCGGGGACCATGCCGGCGACATCAGGGGCTCGGAGGACCGGTACAGGGTGCGCGGATCGGCACCGTCGGAGTCAGCCACCTCCAGCGTGAAGCGACGGTCGTCGCCGCGTCCGGTGACGCCCACATAGGCGATACGCGCGCTGAAGGCGCCCTTGTCCCCCGTGATCTGCTCGTAAACGATATCCGAGACGCGGTGGGCACCGCGCCGCAGCATCTCCGGAGGCACCGGAATCCGGAAACCGCCCAAGCGCTGATTGGCGAGCACGTCGAAGACGTGGAACTCGATCAGTACGCGCTCCGCCTCGGGCCGGAGGCGCCCCATCACCAGGTACTCCGCGCCGACCGCGGCCCACTGTTCGGAAAGGAAGTCGTCCGGGCCCGCCGGCGCCCCGGCCAGACGCTCCCGCCCAAGCACCCGGAACAGTCCGCTGCGGGCAAGATTCGCGCCCACGATCTGCGCGACATCCTCGGAAGGGGCGCCGTCACCCTCCCAGGTGAACGGCGTGACTGCCACGGGGATCGCTCCACTCACACCCTCGGTGACCGTCACGTCGAGGACCGCCCCGGCCTGACCAGCGGCCAGCAGCAGCAGTCCGAACAACCAGATCTGGAGACTTCTGAGCTTCATCTGCATCACCTAGCCCGTCTCGGGCGAAAAACGAATACGAATACCACCTCGGACCGCCGCCGCGTCGGGAGGCCTCGGCAGTGACTGCAACCGGTCCATCGTCTGGCGCACGGACTCGCAGAACCCGGCGCCCCCCGAACAGCTGCGCAGATCGAAGCTCAGGATACGCCCGGTGTCCGGGTTGATGCGCACCAGCACCACCGCCTCGTCCATCGCCCGCGTGCCCTCCGGCATGCGCCAGCGCCGCTCCACGGTCGCCTGCACCTCGGCGATGTAGGCCTGGCGCTGCGCGTCCTCGCGCGCGCGTCGCTCCGCGGCCTCGCGCTCGGCCCGGGCCGCCGTAAGCCGGCGCTGTTCCTGTTCCATCTGTTCCCGACGCCGCTGTTCCTCGAGCTCGCGCGCCTGCGCCTCGCGCCGCTGCGCCTCCTCCTCGGCGCGCCGGCGCTCCGCTTCCTCGCGTTCCCGGCGCTCCCGCTCCTCGCGCGCGCGCCGCTCCTCCGCCTCGGCCTCGCGTGCCGCCTCGGCGGCGCGGCGTTCGGCCTCCGCCCGGGCCCGCTCCGCCTCGGCCTCGCGCCGTTCCTGCTCGATCCGGGCCTGCTCCGCCTCGGCCAGCTGCCGCGCCTCCTCCGCGATCCGAAGCGCCTCCTCGCGCGCCGCCTCGGCCTCGCGCAGCGCCTGCTGCCGCCCCCGCTCCTCTGCCTCGCGGCGCGCCTGTTCCTCCTGCTGGCGCCGGATCTCTGCCTGGCGCTGCCTTTCCGCCTCGCGGCGTGCCTCTTCCTCGCGCCGGAGCTCCTCCGCGATCCGCTCCTGCTCCGCCGTCCGGATATCGCGCTCCCTGCGTTCGAAGGCCTCGACGTCCACCGCCACCGCATCGATCACCTCGACCGGTTCCACCTCGGCGCGCGCGGCGAGCGATGCCGAGTAGGGTGCGAGGAAGGACACGTTCAGCAGCAGCGCCGCGAACAGCGCCGCGTGCAGGAGCACCGCCAGTAGCAGGCGGCCGGTGTGCTCTCGGATCAGGCTGATCACTTCGTGCTCACCGTCCGGTCAATTCGCATCCCTGGGTGGTTCCGTCAACAGCCCGACCCGGCCGGCGCCCGCACGCTGCAGCGCGACCATCGCATCCATCACCCGCCCGTAGTCGACGCTGCGGTCGCCGCGGACGTAGGTCTGCACGGCCGGCGTGCCGGCGAGGATTTCCTGCACGATCGCAATCAGTTCCGGACCGGCCAGTGGTTCGTTCGCCATCGGGCCCTGGTTCACGCTCATCGCCCCGCCCGCGGTCACGGTGACCACGATCGGCTCGCGCGAGCGCTCCTCGGACTCCAGGGCCTCGGCCTGTGCCTCGGGAAGATCGACCTCGACACCCTGCTGCAGCATCGGCGCGGTGATCATGAAGATGATCAGCAGCACCAGCATCACGTCGATGAAGGGCACGACGTTGATCTGGGAGATGGGGCGACGCCGCCGGCGGCTGTTGCGTCGGGATATGTCAGACATGGTGCGTCCCTACTCCCGGGCCTCTGCGACGCCGCGACCGGCCGTCTGGCGGGCGAGCAGGGCCACGAACTCGTCGCTGAAATTCTCGAAGCGCCCGAGCAGCCGGTCCGCGTCGGTTGCGAAACGGTTGTACGCGATCACCGCGGGGATCGCCGCGAACAGACCGAGGGCGGTGGCGATCAGGGCCTCCGCGATCCCCGGGGCCACCATCTGCAGCGTCGCCTGCTGGGCGCCCGACAGCCCAAGAAACGCGTGCATGATCCCCCACACGGTCCCGAACAGGCCGATGAACGGGCTGGTGGACCCGACCGTCGCCAGGAACGGAAGGTAGCGCTCGAGGTCCTCGCCCTCCCGGGCGATCGCCACACGCATCGAGCGGTTCGTGGACTCCACCACCTGCGCCGGCTGCTGCCGGGTCCGCAGAAACTCCTTGAAACCGGAGGAGAACACGTGCTCCATGCCGGACACGTCCGTCTTGCGCCGGATGCCGTCATAGAGATGGGCCAGATCGATACCGGACCAGAAGCGTTCCTCGAACTCGTCGGAGGCCCGGTTCGCCACCTTGAGCGTGCGCGCCTTGACCAGGATCACCAGCCACGACAGCACGGAGGCGACGACCAGGAGCACCATGACCAGCTGCACGATCAGGCTGGCATCCAGGATCAGCCGCCACAGGGAAAGGTCCACAGTCACTGTTTCTCTCCAAGGTCCGATTCGATCGCGCTTCGCACCGGCGCGGGGATCGCCACCGGCACGAAACGTTCAGCATCCACGCAGGCCAGGCGGACGTTCGCCGAGGCCAGTTCCAGATCACCGCGCGACACCGACTGTGCCACGTCGATGGTCGCGCGCCCCAGGGCGCCGGGCGTGCAGGTCACGGACAGCGCATCATTGAACCGCCCGGGGCGCCTGAGGTCCAGCTGCACCGAACGCACCACGAACAGGATGCCCGCGTCGGCGCGCAGCCGATCCTGCTCGAAGCCGCGCTGACGCAGCCACTCCGTGCGCGCCCGCTCCATGAACTTCAGGTAGTTCGCGTAGTAGACCACGCCACCCGCGTCCGTATCCTCGAAGTAGACCCGCACCGGCCAGACGAAGGCCGCGGCATCGCCGGCCGTCACGCGGCCGGGAGCGGCCGGCATCAGCTCGAACCTCCCCGACCCTCCGCCTGGGTGAACAGGTCCGGGCGCACGACTCCCTGTTCCGCAAGACCCAGCAGCTGAAAGGTCTGCCGGGTGGCCTGGCGCCCGCGCGGCGTGCGCATCAGATATCCCTGCTGGATCAGGAACGGCTCCACCACATCCTCCAGTGTACCGCGATCCTCGTTCAGCGCCGTGGCCAGGCTCTCGACGCCGACCGGGCCGCCATCGAACTTCTCCACCAGCACCTCCAGCAGGCGGCGGTCCTGTGCGTCCAGTCCGGCTGCGTCGATTGCCAGCAGATCGAGCGCCTCCGCCGCCACCGTTGCGGTGATGAAGCCGTCGGCCCGCACCTGGGCGAAGTCACGCACCCGGCGCAGCAGGCGGTTGGCAAGGCGCGGCGTGCCCCGCGCACGCCGGGCGATCTCGGCCGCGCCTCCGGACTCGATACCGACATTCAGCAGGGCGGAGGCCCTGTGCACGATACCCGCGAGGTCATTCACGTTGTAGTGCTCCAGCCGCTGCACGATCCCGAAGCGGTCGCGCAGCGGCGCGGTCAGCAGGCCCGCGCGCGTGGTCGCCCCCACCAGCGTGAACGGCGGCAGATCCAGCTTGATCGAGCGCGCCGCCGGCCCTTCGCCGATCATGATGTCCAGCTGAAAATCCTCCAGCGCCGGATACAACACCTCCTCCACCACGGTCGGCAGGCGGTGGATCTCGTCGACGAACAGCACGTCCCGGGGCTCCAGCGCCGTCAGTATCGCCGCCAGGTCACCCGCCCGCTCCAGCACCGGCCCGGAGGTCTGGCGCAGCCCCACGCCGAGCTCGTGGGCAACGATGTGCGCAAGGGTGGTCTTGCCGAGTCCCGGCGGTCCGGCGACCAGCGTGTGATCCAGCGCCTCGCCGCGGTCACGCGCGGCGCGGATGAAGAGCTCCATCTGCTCGACCGCACGCGGCTGCCCGGCGAACTCCGCGAGCCGCCGGGGACGCAGACTCACCTCGCTGCCGCGGTCCTCCGGGAGACGCTGCATTTCCACCAGACGAGACTCCATGAGCACAGTATGACGAGAAGCGGCCGCCGTTTACACCCGGTCCCGTGCAAAAGGCCAACCGGTCCCCTGCCGCCGGCCAGGCGCTCTCAGGAGCGCAGCGTGGCCCGGAGCGCCAGGCGCACGAGCGCCTCGGTGGTGTCGGCCTGCCCGCGCACCGCCGCGAGCATCCGCTCGGCATCCGCGGCGCGGTACCCGAGCGCCTGCAGCGCGGCCGCGGCCTCGCGTTCGCCCCCAAGGCCCGACGCCGGGGTACCGGTCTCGCCCCCCGTACCGAAGCCGAGTTCGGTCAGCCGCTCGCCCAGCTCCAGCACCACCCGCTCGGCAGTGCGGCGGCCAATGCCGGGCACCCGCATGAGCGCGGCGACATCGCCGGCCGTGATGTGCCCCGCGAGTTCGTCGGCGGCCATCGTGGACAGCATCGCGAGGGCCAGGCGCGCACCGATGCCATTCACGCGGATCAGGCGCCGGAACAGGTCGCGATCGCGCGCACGCAGGAACCCGAACAGCACGTGGGCGTCCTCGCGGACCACCAGGTGGGTGAACAGCACCACCCGGGCCCCGGTCTCCGGCAGGCTGGCGAGGGTCGACAACGGGACCTCCACCTCGTAGCCAACGCCACCCACGTCCAGCAGCACGCTCTGCAGATCGCGTGTGCGCAGCACGCCTTCGAGCCTCGCGATCATCAGCGGAACGCGAGCGCTGCCAACTGGCGGCTGGCGTAGCCACGCGTGTGCTGCGTGTGGGCATGGCACACCGCCACGGCCAGCGCATCCGCGGCATCGGCCTGCAGCGACTCCTCGATCTGCAGGATCTGCTGCATCATGTGCTGGATCTGCCCCTTTTCCGCGCGGCCGCTGCCAACCACCGCCAGTTTCACCGCACGCGGTGCGTACTCGTATACCGCAAGCCCGGTCCGCGTCGCGGCACAGATGGCGGCACCGCGCGCCTGCCCGAGCTTCAGCGCCGACTGCGCATTGCGCGCCATGAACACGGATTCGATCGCCAGGGCCTCCGGTGCCATCTCCGCGACCACCCGCTCCACCCCTTCGAATATCGCTGCCAGCCGCTGCGGCAGCTCCCCCGAGCCGGTCCGGATCACCCCGAAACCGCAGGCGCGCAGCCGGTCGCCGTGCGTCTCGATCACCGCAAAGCCGGTCAGCCGCGACCCGGGATCGATGCCGAGGATGCGCATGGGCGTCAGTCGCCGGAGAACGACGCGGGGAAGTCGGCGTTGGTGTAGACGTTCTGCACGTCGTCGAGGTCGTCGAGCATGTTCAGCAGCTTCAGCACCGACTGCGCCGCCTCATCGTCGAGCGGCGCCAGGGTCCCGGCACGCATCGTGACCTCGGCGTTCTCCGGCTCGAGGCCCGCGGCCTGCAGCGCCGCGAGCACCGGCTCGTAGCTCTCCGGGTCGGTGAGCACCTCCACCGAGGCATCCTCGTCCACGATCACGTCCTCCGCACCGCCCTCGATCGCGGCCTCCATCACCGCCTCGTCGTCGGTGCCCGGCGGATAGCCGATTACGCCCTTCTTGTCGAAGAGGTAGGCCACGGAACCGTCGGTGCCAAGATTGCCGCCGGTCTTGGTGAAGGCGTGGCGCACGTCCGCGACGGTCCGGTTGCGGTTGTCGGTCATGCAGTCCACGAGAATCGCCGCGCCGCCGGGCCCGTAGCCCTCGTATCGCACTTCCTCGAAGTTGTCGCCGTCCATCTCCCCGGCACCGCGCTTGGCGGCACGGTCGATGGTGTCGCGGGTCATGTTCGCGGCCAGCGCCTTGTCGGTCGCCAGGCGCAGGCGGGGATTGGCGGCGGGATCCGCGCCACCGGCGCGCGCCGCCACCGTGATCTCCCGGATCAGCTTGGTGAAGAGCTTGCCGCGCTTCGCGTCCTGAGCGTTCTTGCGATGCTGGATGTTCGCCCACTTGCTATGACCGGCCATGATGATTTGTCCTGAAACTCCACGAAAGAAGAGACGCCAGTGTAATCGGCGAGAGGGCTCGCCTCCTACAGGGTGCCACCATCCATGCAGGAGGCCAGCCCCCGCCTGGGCGATCTTCCCACTAGGCAGACTGTGGCCGGATCCGGAGCCCCAGTTCCCGGAGCTGGGCGTCGCTGACGGGCGCGGGGGCCTCGGTCAGCGGACAGGCGGCACTCTGGGTCTTCGGAAAGGCCATCACGTCACGGATGCTGGCGGCGTCGGCGAGCAGCATCACCAGCCGGTCCAGGCCGAACGCAATGCCCCCGTGCGGGGGTGCGCCCTGGGTCAGCGCC
>JAGTVE010000032.1 GCA_018224485.1 Thioalkalivibrio sp.
CACGGCCTCGGTCACGCTCTCGCCCAGGTAGTCCCCGGCGGGCTTCTTCATCTTTTGCAGCACGCGTGCCGAGATCTCCGGGGGCGCCATCTTCTTGCCGCGCACCTCGACCCAGGCGTCGCCGTTGTCCGCCTTGATGATCTTGTAGGGCACCAGCTTGATGTCCTTCTGGACCTCGGGTTCCTCGAAGCGGCGGCCGATCAGGCGCTTCACCGCGTGCAGGGTGTTCTGCGAATTCGTCACGGCCTGGCGCTTTGCGGACTGTCCGACCAGAACCTCGCCGTCCTCCGTGAAGGCCACAATCGACGGTGTGGTGCGACCGCCCTCGCTGTTCTCGATCACCTTCGCCTGGTCACCATCCATGATGGCGACACAGGAGTTGGTGGTGCCCAGGTCAATGCCGATGATCTTGCCCATGTCTGGAAACTCCTGTGATGAATTGGGTGTGCTCAGCGGACGGGCGATCCGTTCCGGTTACCCGTGCGCTGTCGTTCTGTGTGGGATATGGGGCGGGAAGTCCGGTTTTCAAGCCGATTCGTTCACGCCACCGGACGGCGTCCGCGAGACGATCACCATCGCCGGGCGCAGGACCCGGCCGTGCAGCAGGTAGCCCTTCTGCATCGTCATCAGCACCGTGTTCGGCGGGTGCTCGCTGCTCTCCTGCGTGGTCATCGCCTGGTGCCGCTCGGGGTCGAAGCGCTGTCCGGTCGGGTCCTCGGCCTCGATGCCGAACTTCTCGAAGGTCTGGTGCAGGGCCTTCAGCGTCAACTCGGTGCCCTCGACGATCCTGCCGCCCTGGTCGGCCTTGCGCGCCGCGTCCAGGCCCATCTCCAGGCTGTCGCTGACGTTCAGCAGTTCGGCCGCGAAGCGCTCGATCGCGAACTTGTGGGCGGCCTCCAGCTCGCGCTCGAAGCGCCGGCGCTGGTTCTCCAGCTCCGCCTGCGCGCGCAGCGCCTGGTCGCGACGCTCTTCCGCCAGTTCCTCGAGTTCGGCCAGCCGGGCCTCGACATCTCCGCCCTCGCCGGCGGCGGATCCGGCGCCCGTGATCTCCGGTTCCTCTTCCGGCACGCTCTGCTTCGGATCGTTCTCCTGCTGCACGTTATCCCTCTGGCTGGACATGTCTTCCTCTTGGTGAACGCGAAATGGATTGGCTTCCGGGGCAGTGAATGCCCCGGCCTCACGAAGTCTCTGGGGGCTCGCTGCGGGAATTCAAGGCCGAACCGAGCAATCGCGCGGTGATGTCGACGATCGGGATCACGCGGTCGTAGGACATCCGGGTCGGGCCCACCACACCGAGCACCCCGACGATCTCGCCGTCGACGCTGTACGGCGCGGTGACGACGGAGCAGTGTTCGAACCATTCGAGCCCCGATTCCCGGCCGATGAAGATCTGTACGCGGTCGGCCAGGATGCACTTGTCCAGAATCGCCAGGATCTCCCGCTTCTCGTGGAATGCCTCGAGCAGCTGGCGCAGGTGATGGATGTCGGCCAGTTCCTCGTAACCCAGAAGCTGCGTCTCGCCCGCCACCAGCACGTCGTCCGGCTCATCGTCGCCGATCGCCCGCTCGCCGAGATCGATCGCCGCCAGCATCATGGCGTCCAGATCCCGCCGCACCGAGCGCATCTCCGACAGCAGCTGCCCGCGCACCATCTGCAGACTCTGGCCGGCCAGATGGGCGTTCAGGTAGTTGGCCATGCTCTGAAGTTCGGCGGGCTGGTAGTCGCGTTCCAGTTCCAATACCCGGTTCTGGACCTCCTTGCCGTCGATCACGAGGATCGCCAGCACCCGGCGCTCGCCCAGGCGCAGGAACTCGATCTGGGTCAGCGCGACCTGCCGGTTGCGCGGAAGCCGCACCATGCCCGCCAGCCGGGTGACCGTGGAGAGCACGCTGCCCGCGGTCCCCAGCAGGTCCTTGATCGGGGCACCGGGACTGAAGCGGGACTCGATGGCATCCACCTGTTCCCGGTTCGGCGTGCGGATCTCCAGCAGCGCATCCACGAACAGGCGGTACCCGGCGGCCGTGGGAATCCGGCCCGCGGAGGTGTGCGGGGCGTGCACCAGGCCGAGATCCTCGAGATCGGACATCACGTTGCGTATCGTTGCCGGACTGACGTTCAGACCGCTGATGCGCGCAAGCGTCCGGGACCCGACTGGCTGGCCGTCGCGTATATAGCTCTCGATCAAAGTGCGCAGCAGGGTCCGTGCCCGCGTGTCGAGTTGTGTATCCTGCATCGGTGTATCTCTTGTCAGCGCCAGGGCCATTCGAGTGCTAGGCCAGTCTAGGCCCTGCCCTTGGCCAGTCAAGCGTGGACATTCGGCGCGCGGGTGCGGGCAAACGGCGTTTGCCGGATAATGCCCGCATGCAGCAGCACTTCAACATCATCGGACTGGTCGGCAAGTCCGCCGACTCCCGTACCGCGCCACTGGTCGCGACCCTGCTGGACGCGCTCCACCAGCGCGGCACCCGGGTGATCCTCGAGTCCAGCATCGGGGAGTGCGAACATCCTGCCGACTTCACCGTGGCCCCGCTCGAGGAACTGGCGCAGGCGGCGGAGCTGGTGGTGGTGATCGGCGGCGACGGGACCCTGCTGAGCACGGCACGCGCGATGGCGACCCGGGACACGCCGATGCTGGGCATCAACCTGGGTCGGCTGGGCTTCCTGGTCGACATCCTGCCGGAGCGCGCCGCCGCGGAACTGAATGCGGTGCTGGATGGCGCCTTCGAGCTGGAACCGCGGGCCATGCTGAAGACCACCCTGCTCCGGGACGGCACCCCCATCCACCGGGGGCTGGCACTGAACGACGCGGTGCTGCACGTGCAGAGCATGGTGCGGATCATCGAGTTCGACACCTTCATCGATGGCCTCGACGTCGGCAGACTGCGGGCCGACGGGCTGGTGGTTGCCACGCCCACCGGCTCCACCGCCTACTCGCTCTCTGCGGGCGGGCCGATCCTGACGCCCGATCTCGATGCGATGATCATCGTGCCGATCTGTCCCCACAGTCTGAATCACCGTCCGCTGGTCGTCAGCGGCAGCGCGGTGATCGAGATCAAGCTGAGCAGCGGCAGCCGCTCGCCGGCGCAGGTTGCGCTCGATGGACAGGACAACCTCGACTTCGCCCCCGGGGATATCCTTCGGGTGCAGCGGCGACCGAAGTCCCTGACGCTGCTCCACCCGCGCAATCACAATTTCCTGCGCATGCTGCGTTCCAAGCTGCGCTGGGGCGAGCATCCCTGAAGCCCGGACCCGCACGAGAATGCTGCGCCACATCACGATCCGGGACTTCGCGATCATCGACGGCATCGAGGTCGAATTCGGGCCGGGCATGACCGCGCTGACGGGTGAGACCGGGGCCGGCAAGTCCATCCTGGTCGACGTGATCGGCCTGCTGCTGGGGGATCGCGGCGATACCGGCAGCGTGCGCAGCGGCGCGGGACAGGCCGATCTGAGCGCGGGCTTCGATCTGCATCCCGGACACCCGGCAGCGGACTGGCTGCGCGAGCAGGCGCTGCTCGACGCCGATGCCGGTGACGGCGACGTTGAGCGCACCAATATCCTGCTGCGCCGGGTGATCGGCGCCCAGGGCAAGAGCCGGGCGTGGATCAACGGCCGTCCGGCGACGATGTCCCAGCTGAAGACCCTCGGCCAGTGGCTGGTCGACATCCACGGCCAGCACGCGCACCAGCAGTTCCTGCAGCGTCACGCGCAACGCGCGCTGCTCGACGGCTTCGTCGAGAACGGCCTGGTGCGGCGCGTCGCAGACGCCCACGTCGCCCTGCAGGAGGCCCGGCGGCACCTGGAAGAGGCCCGATCGCGGCTTGCGAACGCCAGCGACCGTCTGGACCTGCTGCGCTTCCAGACGGCCGAGATCGCGGAGCTAGCGCCCGCCTCGGGCGAATACCCGGAGATCGCCGCCGAACAGATCCTCCTTGCCCACGGCTCCGAGGTGCTCTCGGCATTGCAGGCGGTCCACGAGGCGATCGACGCCGATGGCGGCATCGACCCGGCCCTCGGCCAGGCCCTGTCCGGGCTCCAGGAGGCGATGCGCCACGACCAGCGGCTGGGGCCGGTATGCGAGCTGCTGGAGTCCGCCCGGATACAGGTCCAGGAAGCAAGCGACGAACTGCGCCGCCTCGCCGATCACGTGGAGATCAACCCCGGGCGGCTGTCCGAGGTCGATGCCCGTATCGCCGCCTACCTGCGGCTCGCGCGCAAGCACCGCGTCGAACCGGACCAACTGCCGGAACTGGCGCAGAAGATGGAGGCGGAGCTGGCCGAGCTCGATGCCGGTGACGCGGCCGTGGAGGACCTGGAGCAGGCGGTCGAGGCCGCCGGCCGGGAGTATGACGATGCCGCAGCCGCGCTCGGCAGCGCCCGCCGCGAGGCGGCCGGACGGCTCGATACCGCGGTGACCTCCGCCATGCAGGAACTGGGCATGGCCGGAGGTCATTTCCGGATCGACCTGCAGACGCGTCCGGAGGAGACCGGCCCTCATGGACGCGATCGCATCGAGTTCACGGTGGCCGCGAATCCGGGCGCCGCGCCCAAGCCCCTGTCGCGCGTCGCCTCGGGCGGCGAGCTGTCGCGTATCGGGCTGGCGCTGCAGGTGCTCGCCAGTGCGGAGCAGCCGGTCGGCACCCTGATCTTTGACGAGGTGGACAGCGGGATCAGCGGCGCGGTGGCCGAGGTCGTCGGCCGGAAGCTCCAGGACCTCGGGCGGCGCTACCAGGTGCTGTGCGTCACCCATCTGCCGCAGGTTGCGGCACAGGCGCACCAGCAGCTGCAGGTGACCAAGCACCGTGCACGTGATCACACCCGTACGGAGATCGCCGCGCTGACCGCCGAGGCACGGGTCGAGGCCATCGCGCGCCTGCTGGGCGGTGTCGCGGTCACGGAACGGAGCCTGGCCCACGCCCGGGAGATGCTGGAATCCGCCCCCGCGGACGGCGACCGCCCGGATCCCTCGGGCGCCGTTACCGGGTCCTGAATGCGTTCTCGAACCGGCGGCTCAGCGCTCCCGGTGAGGACAGTCCGGCGTGATGCAGTCGCCGTAGATCACCAGCGCGTGGTCCCGGATCTCGAAACCGTGTGCCGCGGCGGTTTCCCGCTGGCGCTGCTCGATCGTCTCGTCCAGGAATTCCTCGACACGCCCGCACTGGTTGCAGATGATGTGGTCGTGGTGTCCGCCGCGTTCGAGTTCGAACACGGCCTGGTTGCCCTCGAAATGCAGCCGGGACACCAGCCCGGCGGCCTCGAACTGCGTGAGCACGCGGTACACGGTGGCCAGCCCGATCTCCTCGCCCGAGTCCAGCAGCTCGCGGTAGATCGCCTCGGCGGTGAGGTGGCGGGTCTTGGACTCCTCGAGGATCTGCAGGATCTTCATGCGCGGCAGCGTCACCTTCAGCCCCGCCCTCTTCAGGTTGTGCGTTTCCACTCGAACCCCTCTCGCCGCCCCGGCCAGGCGCTGCCGCTGCCGGAGGCATTGCTGTAAGATTGCCGACTGTTTCCAGACCGGATCATGGACCACGCCCACCCGATGTTCAAGATTCTCATTTCTGTTACGGCCATCGCGACCCTGCTCACCGCCTGCAGCGGCCTCCCGAGCTTCCGCATCGACGTGCAGCAGGGCAACGCGATCGAGGACGAGAAGGTGGACCAGCTGCGACCGGGCATGACGCCGCAGCAGGTGCGGTTCCTGATGGGATCACCTCAGGTCGGCGGCACCTTCGTCCGGGAGGAGCGCTGGGATTACGTGTATTACAACCGGCCCGGACGCGGCGCCACGGAAACGCGCACGGTCAGCGTCTTCTTCGAGGATGGACGCGTCGCCCGGATCGAGGACAGCGGCTCGCCCGGCGACACCGGCGGCTGACCGCCCCGAACGCCTCGCGCCGGCGCACGCAGCCTCAGTTGCCCGCCCCGCCCTTCTTCGTCGGCTTGCCCTGAGCGGCGCGCTGCCGGCGCACCTCCTTCGGATCGGCGATCAGCGGCCGATAGATCTCGACCCGGTCCTTTGCGCGCAGCTCGGTGTCCATGCGGGTGTGCTTGCCGAAGATGCCGACCTTTGCCTCGCGCGGGTCGATCTCCGGGAACCGCTCGGCAATCCCCGACTCCCGCACCGCGTCGGCCACTGTCGCCCCGCGCGGTACCTGCACCGGCAGGACCACCTGCGCGTCCGGACGCGCGTAGGCGACCTCGACCACGATCCGCTCGTCCGGGCCGCCGCCTTCAGGCATGGGCATCCCCGTACACCTCCCGGGCCCGCTGGACGAAGGCATCGACCAGCGAGTTGGCGACGTGATGGAAGATCGGTCCGATCGCCAGCGCCATCAGTCTTCCGGCAAACTCGAACTCGAGATCCAGCCCGACGCGGGTCCCGCGCCCGGCCTCCCGGCTGAAGGTCCAGGACCCATGGAGGCGCTGGAAGGGCCCCTGCACCAGGCGCATCTCGATCCGCTGCGGGTACTCCAGGTGGTTCATCGTGGTGAAGGACTTGTGCAGCGCACCCGTGGCCAGTTCGATCGTCGCCTTCACCCGGTCTTCACGGGATTCCAGCACCCGCGCGGCCCGGCAGTGGGGCAGGAACTCGGGGTAGGAGTCGACATCGTTGACGAGATCGAACATCTGTTCGGCCGAATAGGGCACCCAGGCGGACCGCTGGATACGCGTGGACATCAGATCACGCCGACGGCGCGCAGGAACACCAGCAGGATCGCGATCGGAGCCACGTAGCGGACCAGAAAGTGCCAGACCGTGTAGATCGCGCCGAGCTTCAGCCGCAGCTCGGACTGCACCGAGCGCTCGGTCATCCGCCAGCCCACGAATAGCGCGATCAGGAAGCCGCCCAGCGGCAGCAGGATGTTCGCGGTCAGATAGTCGAGGATGTCGAGCACGCCCCTGTCGAACAGGGTGTAGCCCGACCAGACGTTCAGCGACAGCAGTGCCGCAATGCCGAGGGTCCAGGCAAGCATGGCCACCACCGTGGTGGCGAACACGCGGTTCAGCTGCAGGTTCTCGACCATGAAGGCCACGGCGGGCTCGATCAGGGAGATGGCTGAGGTCCAGGCGGCAAAGACCAGCAGCACGAAGAAGAGCGTCCCGAAGAGGATGCCGAAGGGCATCTCGCCGAAGGCCAGCGGCAGGGTCACGAAGATCAGGCCCGGGCCCTGCTCCGGTGACAGGCCGGCGGCGAACAGGATCGGGAAGATCGCAAGGCCCGCGAGCAGGGCCACCGCCGTGTCCGCGGCCACGACGGCGCCGGAGGTCTTCGCGATGGAGGCCTCGCTGCTCAGATAACTGCCGTAGACCATGATCGCCCCCATCCCGAGGCTCAGCGTGAAGAAGGCCTGGCCCATGGCCAGCAGCACCGCGTTCGGCGAGAGCGCCCCGAAGTCGGGCCGGAACAGGAAGCGCAGGCCTTCCATGAAGGCGCCCTGGGCCATCGAGTAGCCGACCAGGACGACCAGCAGCACCACGAGCGCCGGCATCAGGATGGTGACCGCGCGCTCCAGTCCCGAACGGACCCCGCGCGCGACGACCATCGCGGTCATCACCATGAAGATGGTATGCCAGGCCAGCAGGCCCTCGGGATTCGCCAGCATCGCTCCGAACAGCTCGGCGGAGCCCTCGGCGTCGAGACCCGCGAAACCGCCGGTGCCGGCCTTGAAGACATAGGCCAGTGCCCAGCCGGCGATCACGCTGTAGAAGGACAGGATCAGGAAGCCGGCAAGCACGCCGATCCAGCCCATCAGCCCCCAGCCACGGCTGAGGCCCTCTTCGCGCGCCACCGTGAGCATGGTGTTGATGGGGCTCTGCCGGCCCCGGCGTCCAAGCAGGATCTCGCTCATCATGATCGGCAGGCCAATCAGCAGGATGCACGCCAGGTAGACCAGCACGAAGGCCCCGCCGCCGTTGTCCCCCGCGATGTACGGAAAGCGCCAGATGTTCCCCAGCCCGACCGCCGACCCGGTGGCCGCAAGGACGAAGGCCAATCGGGTGGACCACTGTCCGTGGATGGAGACCGTTGCTGGCATGGATCACTTCCCCCTGTTTTTCCGGATTGTGGGGCAACGGTGTCGGGGGCTCAACTGACCCGCCGTGGGGACCGGAATAGGCGTGGGACGCCTCCGGGCGCGGGGCGGGCTGTGTATCGGGTCGCGCGACGCGGTGAATACCCCCCTGTACGCGAACGCGGAGACGGCCGCGTACCGGGTCGCGGGACGCCGTGAAGACCTCCCTGTGCGGGGACGCGGAGACGGCCACGTACCGGGTCGCGGGACGCCGTTAATACCTCCCTGTAGGCTTGACGGCCGCATCCCTGCGGCCGACACCCGCGACCCGATACACGGCCCTCCCCGCTCTCACTCCGGCGGCCGACACCCGCGACCCGATACGCGGCCCTCCCCGCTCTCACTCCGGCAGCCGACACCCGCGACCTGATACGCGGCCCTCCCCGCTCTCACTCCGTAGGCGGGGACCGATTTGAAGTCTGTCCCCGGGGTTGTGCGCTTGGCATTGCTATACTGCGCGG